>JAGXRH010000023.1 GCA_018335975.1 Ignavibacteriales bacterium | reverse complement strand
GGGATGTCCTCACGCTTTGCGGGGATGTCCTCACGCTTTGCGGGGATGTTCCCACACACTGCGGGGAGATAATTCTCATTCAGAAAGCATTCCCCAAAATTTCGGGAATTTGCCACAGAAAATGTTCCCCGTTGCAGAAAAGAAGAGCCGCTGTTTCTTTTCCCGGAACGGAAATCATCTTGAAAAAGGGAACGCCGTGTGAGAAATAATCGGCTCTCCCGCCCAGAGGCATACCCTTCTTTCCGACTTCATATACCCTTAAAATACGGTTTTTAATCCCCGTGGTGGCGGTTCATGAATCGCCCTTACAAATCACGTTGAAGATTTATAGCGTGGCTCGGACAGGATACTGCAACGGTTATTCACTTCAGATTAATGGATGAGGGGATGTATGAGATTGAGATGGAGTTTGATGCACGCGGATTAACGGGCGGGGTGTATTTTTATCGGTTAAGTGTTTCGCAAGATGGAATCTTGCGTTACACAGAAACCAACAAACTTTTGTTGATGAAGTGAGACAAGTTTGTGCCAAAGGCATTCCTTCCGAAAAACTTGTCCTACAATTTGAAAGGCGATTTCAACTTACGAAATCGCCTTTTTAATAAAAACTCAAACCCGAAGTTACAATCCTTCTTCCGCTAACAAATAAACGAGAATTGCAAGAGCCGTTGCGCCAAGTTCGAGTTCGCGTTCATTCACTTTATCAATCGTGTCGTTATCGGAATGATGGTAATCGAAATATCGTTGCGGGTCAACGCGCAAACCGATAGTAGGAATGCCTTGCCTCCCAAGTTCGGAAATATCTGCGCCGCCTCCCCCCTTTTTAATCCGGTCTGCATCAATAATTTCAAACAGCGATTCCCAGCGTTTTATTTTTTCAAACCGAATCGAATCGGTTGAAACGCCGAAACCACGGGGAGATGCGCCGCCGGCATCAGTTTCAATTGCGGCAACGTGGGTTTCGTTCTTGTGTTTCTCTGCGTAATTTTTTCCGCCGCGTAATCCGTTCTCTTCGTTCATAAATAAGATGGCACGGATGGTCCGTTTCGGTCGTAAGCCAAGTTCCTTCAGAAGGCGCATTGCTTCTAATGTATGCGATATTCCCGCACCATCGTCGTGAGCCCCTTGTCCTTTATCCCAACTATCGAGATGACCGCCGATGAGAACGATTTCATTCGGTTTTTCGGAACCAAGAATTTCTCCAATGACATTTGCAGAAGGAACTTCAGGGAGCGTCTCGCAGGAAAGTTGTAAATGGAGTTTCACATTTTTTTCTTTTGAAAGTAATTCGCTCAAAAAATTTGCGTCAAGTGTACTGATTGCGGCTGAAGGAACTTTTTTGACAGTATCAACATACCCCATCGAACCGGTGTGGGGAAAATCATCCACCGCCGTGGTCATCGAACGAACGAGCGCAGCAACACCTCCTGCTTTTGCCGCCTCTATCGCTCCGGAACCGCGTTGATTGACTGCGCCTCCGTACGCTTCGAACGTCATAATCTTGCTTCTCTCCATCGGGCGATTGAAGAAAATAATTTTTCCTTTTGCCTTCTCGCCAAGCGATTGTAATTCCTCGAACGTGTGAACTTCTATTATTTCTGCCGTAATACCTTCCGCCGGAGTTCTGATGCTTCCTCCCAAAGCGCAAATGCTGAGCGAAATTTTTTCTTTTGTAACGGGATGAATTACGAATGCCTCCTCCACCTCCCCGCGAACCCAATGGGGTACCATTAAGGATTCGAGGCGAACATTTTCCAATCCCATTTCATTCATTTTGTTTTTTCCCCACGCAACGGCTTGCGCTGCCTGAGGAGACCCGCTGAGACGATGCCCGATAGTGGTGCAAAGTTCGGTGAGCATTGTATATGCTTTTCCGGATTGTAAACCGGTCGTAACGATTTTCCGTGCGAGAGTATCATACGGGGAAGAATTTTGTGCAAGGGAAAATGTGGAAATGGAAAACCAAAAAATGACGATTGGGAGAAAAACGCGAGAGAGCATAGGGTTCAGGAATGAAATAGTGAATTTGCCGGTAATTTTTTTAAAATGAAAAATCCCAACATTCAATTGGGATTTTTTTTTGCGGGGTCGACGAGACTCGAACTCGCGACCCCCTGCGTGACAGGCAGGTGCTCTAACCAAACTGAGCTACGACCCCGAAAAAAATGCGGGACTAATATACCTTATTGAAGAAGATTATTCAAAAAAAAAGCAGGACTTATTTAAAAAAATATTCTGCAACGGCTTTCTTTTCCATTTTAACGAAGCCAATCTTTGATAAACAGTGAAAGAATTGGTATTTTTTCCCACAAATTTTTTATCGTGACTTTTATTGATGTCTCAAACAGATAACCTAACGCACCGCGAAAAAGAGATACTTCGGTTTGTTATTTCAGATTTTATAGAAACGGCAACGCCGATAGGCTCCAAGTTTGTTTCCAAACAACACAATTTGGATATAAGCCCTGCAACTATTCGAAGCGTGATGGCAGACTTGGAATTGCGCGGGTTTATTGACCATCCCTACACCTCCGCCGGCAGAGTTCCGACTGACAAGGGATACCGCTATTATGTTGAGAGTTTGATGGAATTATCCACGTTGAGTGAAGAAGAGAGGATATCAATTGACCGTCAACTTAGTACATCAAAAGATGATAATGAGATGCTTCGGGAAACATCAAAACTCCTCGGAACCATATCGCGCCAATTATGTGTTGTAACCACTCCGCAACTTGCAACCGGTATTCTTGAACGGGTGGAACTTGTTTCTCTCTCTTCAACAAAGCTGATGGTCATCATTTCAATGCGTTCCGGGGTTGTAAAAACGATTATGTTTGAAGCAACGTCTGAAATCTCCCGTTCGCACCTCGACATAATTACGTCACTGCTCAATGAACGGCTTACCGGTTTAACACTGCAACAAATACGGGAAACATTTATCGAACGGTTTCGTGATGTACAAAGCGAGGAAACGGGGCTCATCCGTTTGTTTATAGATTCCGTGGATAAAATTTTCATCGAAGCGAAATCACCGGAAAAAATACATATCAGCGGAGCAGAGAATATTATCGTTCAGCCTGAGTTTTTTAATCCGAAAAACTTTCGCAGCGTTGTGGAATTAATTAACGACCAGGAAATGATTATTCACGTTTTACAGATTGATGACGCAACCAACGAATCAAAAAATGTAACTGTCGCCATTGGTGAAGAACTTGGAAACATTCGCCTTTCGGATTACGGAGTAATTACTTCACAATATCACTATGGCGATGTCAGCGGTCGTATCGGCGTTATCGGACCGAAACGGATGAATTACGCCCGCGTCGTCCCGCTGGTAGATTACCTTGCTGCGACAGTCTCACGATTGCTTTCGTAAAAACAATTTTATACTATGAAAAATAATAAAGAACAACATTCACATACTCAGCAAACTGAAACGGTAATCCCCGATTCAAAAAAAAATGGCGATGCATTGGTACCGGAATCGGTTGATGAAAAACTCAAAGAACTTGAAACGGAGATCGCAAAGTATAAAGATCAATTTCTCCGTAAAGCCGCAGAGTTTGATAACTACAAACGCCGCATTGAACAGGAACGTCTGAATCTTGTACAATATGCAAACGAGCAATTGCTCCTCGATATTCTTCCGATAGTAGATGATATTCAACGTTCGCTGCTTGCGGGAAAAGAACATACCAATTTCGACACCTTTTATTCCGGTGTTGAACTTATCTCTTCCAAACTTTCTAAGTTGTTGGAAAAACGGGGCGTTACCACATTCCCTGCCGTTGGCGAAATGTTTGATGTCAATTTGCACGACGTTTTGCTTTCCGTACCTCGAAGCGACATTCCCGACCACACCATCGTAGAGGAAGTACAAAAGGGATATATGATGCATTCAAAAGTATTACGCCATGCGAAAGTCATTGTTGCCGAGAATTCCGGAACAGCCGACTCGAAAGGAATGAACCAAAACGAAACTCAACTCGCGAACGCAGATACAAAATAACACATAAAAAAACGAATATGACGCAACAAGATTATTACGAAATATTGGGAGTAACTCGTTCCTCAACGGCGGATGAAATAAAAAAAGCGTACCGGCAGATGGCAATGAAATTTCACCCCGATAGAAATCCGGGGAATAAAGAGTCCGAACAAAAATTCAAAGAAGCGGCAGAAGCATACGAAGTTTTAAGCGACCCGGATAAACGTGCGCGATACGACCGTTTCGGCCATCAGGGGATGCGCTCCGGTCAGGATGTGCACGATTTTCAAAACGTAAACATCAACGATATTTTTACTATGTTCGGCGATGTATTCGGACAGCAATTTAGTCAACAATTCGGCGGTTCAGTTTTTGACGAATTCTTTGGCGGCAGAGGTCAATCTCGCAATCGGCGAAGAGAAGTGGGCGAACAAGGTTCCGATTTGCAAATCCGTTTGGAATTATCGCTTTCCGAAATTGCAACAGGCATCGAAAAAAAAATCAAAGTCAACAAATATTTAACCTGTTCCGTTTGCGAAGGAAAGGGCGCTGCATCTTCATCGGGGTTCATAGATTGCCCCACGTGTCACGGCACCGGAGAAATTCGTCAGGTGAGCCGTTCGGTGTTTGGCCAATTCGTCAACATCCATCCCTGTTCCCATTGCAGCGGCGAAGGAAGAATTGTAAAAGAACCCTGCCGTTCGTGTAAAGGCGAAGGAAGAGTAAAAGGAGAAACAACGATTCGCGTTACTATCCCCGCAGGTGTGAGCGAAGGAAATTACATTCCTCTTCGGGGGCAAGGAAATGCCGGACGACGCGGTGGACCATCCGGTGATTTAGTTGTGTATATCATCGAAGAAAAGGATAAGGTTTTTACAAGAAACGGAAATGACATCCTCCTCGATTTATTTATCAGTTTTCCCGATGCAACGCTGGGAACAGAAGTTGAAGTCCCGACATTAGACGGAAAAGCGAAACTTACCGTCGAAGCCGGCACCCAACCCGGTAGTATCCTCAGGATGCGGGAGAAAGGAATTCCGAATCTGGACGGTTATAACAAAGGAGACCAACTCGTCCGTGTGAATGTTGTCGTCCCGAAGAAAATTTCTTCCAAAGAAAAAGAACTCCTTCGTTCGCTGTTGAATAGTGATAATTTTATTCCAAGAAACGGAGAATCAACAAATGGGAAATCATTCTATTCCAAAGTAAAAAATCTCTTTTCATTTCTGGTGCTGATGTTCGGATGAAAATGAAAAAGAGTTTCGGTACCGTAATGTATGTTTCCAAAGGGTATGAAATTAATACAACAGCTTTTTCAGAAAATCGGATTTTCAAAAAATGAACGGCTGGTAGTTTTCTTCCTGCTCATCACGTTTGTGTTGGGCGGAATCGTAAAAATATTTTTCGTTTCCGTAACACTCCAGCCCACTGAATCGTACGACTTTTCCTCCGTAGAAGAAGAATTTGATTCTCTTTCAAATTCTTCCTCTCCAATGACAATGGACTTATTGAAACCCAATGTTCCGTTAAAGAATGCAAGTATCAACGTCAATACAGCGACAGCGAAAGAACTCGAACAATTACCCGGCGTCGGGGCATCGGTGGCAGAACGAATTATTGCGTACCGTCTGGAGAACAACCGATTTTCTTCACTGGAAGAACTCAAAGAGATAAAAGGAATCGGCGAAAAGAAATTTGAAAAAATAAAGCAGTTCGTAACTTTAGGAAACTAAAATTATTTTTTCCGTTCATTGAAAGAAGAAAACAATCACAACGCAATTTCTTCTTTCATTATATCGCAAAAAAATCGTATAATTAGCACGCAAAAATTCAGACACCCTGAAAATATTAAATACCGCTATGGATGATACTACCGTAACAACGCCGTTTATGACGATACAGAACGAACTGAAAGAATTTCGTTCTCAACATATTGATAACCACACGACCATTGAGCCGAATTACAAAGAACTTTTTTTAGCCGCGAAACATTACCAGCAAAAAGCTCAAACCGCACAGGAAATTACTTCCGAAGAGCGTGAATCGCTCTTCACAGAGATAAACTCTATTTTCGATGCCTTGAAACATCGCCAAGATACCGAATGGCAGGAACGAAGAATAAAATCGGAAGAAACGAAAAAGCAGTTGGTCGAAGAGATCCGCATCATCGGCGATGAACACGACCGGTTGTGGAACGATAACTCTCTAGAAAATCGTAAACACATTGTCGAGTGTGAAAACCGCCTCCGAAAAATCAAAGACCGTTTTCGTCCCAGCGGAATGTTGAAAGAAGACCACGATGAAGTTTGGTATTTCTACCAGGAGACGTGGGAAAAAGTGAACGAACGAAAGCGGTACGAATCGTACATCAATCTCGAAAAATTTCAAAACGAAGCCGACTCGATACGCGATACTTTAAAAACGCGCGGTATTCCCGAAGCGCGTGAACAATTACGCAAAGTGCAAAAACTTCGCGGCGGATTTTTCTTTCTTCAGAACGATTTCAAAAAACTTCAGACGATTTTTGATACCGTCTATTCCGAAATCAATGATACCGCTTCGAAAGATAAAGGGAAAAACGTTTCCCGCATCATTGAAAATAGGACGCAAAATGGAAAAGATTTTCTTGACCGCGCCCGCCTTCGTTTAGAAAAAATCCAGAACAACATTTCCAAAAACAACGAACGAATGAACGAAGCAACCTCCGATGAATTCAAAGGAAAAGTTGAACACTGGCTAAGGGAGGATACAAAAGAATTAGAACGGCTTCTCAAAAAAATTGAGAAAGTGGAAAAAGAAGTTCGGACGAATGAAGATAAACTGCGGCGGTATTCTGCGGGGGGCTCCTCCTCTGCTCCGTCTCCGGCTGGTGAACCTGAAATTCTGAACGAGGGCAAGTCAACGGAAACAGAGAAAAATGAAGTTGAAAGTGAAACAAATGCACCTCAAACGGAAACTGCGCTCGCGTAGAAAAATATTATCTGAATGTTTTGTTAATCGCTGGTTCGCAAGACCGGCGATTTTCATTTTAAAGAGGAAGGTTGAGAAATGTTTGCTTAGAACGAATTGAAATATTCTTCTCCCCGGTAATTTCGCCGCAAATTTTTGCTTCAACATTTTTTTCAGAGAGAAGTTGTAAAACTTTTTCCGATTCCGGTGTTGCAATCAACATTCCGTTTCCCATATTCCATGCGCGATATGCTTCTTCGTTTGAAATGTCTCCAACTTCTTGGCACCTCTGAATAATTTCCGGAGGAGAAAATGGTTCATCAATCAGTGCGCCTAATCCTGAAGGTTTCAACATTCGTCCAAGTTTTTCAGGGATTCCTCCGCCGGTTATATGTGCAACGCCACTAATTTTTACTTTCGGTTCGTCAAAAATTCCGCCGCGGAGTTCAGCAATAATTTTCGAATAAATTTTCGACGGAGTAAGAACGTGTTCGCCAAGGGTTTTACCATTCAAAGTTATTTCGTGCCAATCGTAACCATATCTATTAGAAAATATTTTTCGAACAAGTGAAAGTCCGTTGGAGCGAAAACCATTTTCTTGGAGTGCAATAAGTTTATCACCGACGTCAATTTCTTTCCCCGTAAATAATTTTGATTCCTTTGCAAACCACAAAATTCCTGAACTCCACGTGTAATTGAATTTTCCGAAACCGGCAACACGCGAGCCAAGTTCGGCAAGTTCGCCATTGATAACCGCAACTCCCGCTTCTTTTGCCGCATCAACATATCCCAGCGCAAGTTGTTCGATGATTTCTATTCCATTATTTTTTTGCGAAAGAGAATTGACATCGAGAACGGAACCGAGTAAAACAGGAACTCCTCCGCGCACAACTGCATCATCGCATACCATCGCGAATAAATCAAACGCAATCGTATCGTGTTTTCCAACGCGTTCAGCTATTTCAATCTTCGTCCCAACGCCATCAAATCCTAATGACGCAACGATATCGGTTGGTAAATTTCCAACACGAATCGCGCGCAATCCGGAAAAATCATCGAACGGAACAATTACTTCTCCGAATTTCCCTTTTGTGTTTTCCCACGTTTGTTTCGCCGCTTCGTAGAGAATTTTGGATGCCTGATTTCCTAAATCAATATCAACACCGGAATTTGTGTATGAGGTTTGCTGTGAGTTCATTTCAATACTCGATGTCCAATATCTTTTCTGTAAAACATTCCATCAAAAGAAATTTGTGAAGTGAGTTCGTACGATTTAGAAATTGCTTCTTGCAATGAACTTGCTTTCGATGTAACTCCGAGAACTCTTCCACCGCTTGTAGTAGTTTGAGATTTGTCCGAAAGGACTCCTTCGGAGAGATTTGAGGTTTGAGAATTTTGAATTACTGTCCCTGCGTGAAATATAACATCGTCACCTTGAGCGCAGCGCAGCGAAGTCGAAAGGTCATCAAGCCCAGAGATTAACTTTCCCTTCTCATATTTTCCCGGATAACCACCAGAAACCATAACAACACAACATGCGCTTTGATGTGAAAATCGTAAATCAATTTCTGAAAATTGCTTTTCGTAATTCACATTAGTACAACTCATCAACAAATCATACAAATCATTTTCAAGCAACAACATCAGCGGTTGCGTTTCAGGGTCACCGAAGCGGCAATTGAATTCCAAAACTTTTATTCCACTCTTTGTCAACATCAATCCCGCAAACAAACATCCGCGAAATTCTCTTCCTTCATTTTTCATTCCTTGAATAGTTGGTACCAAAATCACGTTATGAATTTCATCCAACATTTCTTTTGTTACAAACGGAACCGGCGCGTATGAGCCCATTCCACCGGTGTTTGGTCCTTTATCGCCATCATATATTTTTTTATGGTCTTGCGCAGGAAGAAATGTTTTCACCGTTTCTCCATCACTCAACGCAAGAATGGAAATTTCTTCTCCTTCCAAAAATTCTTCGATGACAATTTCATTTCCCGAATCCCCAAGCGTTTTGCGTACAAGAAAATCTTCTATGGTTGTAATTGCTTCTTTTTCGTTTTCACAAATGGTAACGCCTTTTCCAGCCGCAAGTCCCGATGCTTTGATTACAATAGGATAATTACATTTTTGCAGATGAGAAACTGCTTCGTTGAAATTGCGTGTTGAAATAAATTCTGCTGTTGGAATTTTATTTCGCAACATAAAGCTTTTCGAAAACGCTTTGCTTCCTTCAATTACTGCGGCAAGTTTTGTCGGACCGAAAATAAAATGTCCTTGTTGTGGAAGATGTTGAGAGTAATAATAATCTACAATTCCATTGACGAGAGGTTCTTCACTTCCAACAACTGTCAGTGATATATTTTTTTCTCGAACTAACTCACTAATTTTATGAAACTCATTTATTCCAATTGAAATGTTTTCTCCAATCGAAATCGTTCCTCCATTCCCCGGAGCAAAAAATATTTTCTCAACGTGTGGAGATTGCTTCAACTTCCAGCCCAGCGCGTGTTCTCTTCCGCCGCTACCAATTACTAAAACATTTGGCATTATATTATTTCGAAAGTTGTTCTAGAAATTTAGTAGTCATTGGTAATTGGTCATTAGTCATTTGTGAATTGCATCTTGATATTTCTCTACATCTTCTAATTACCAATGACCAATTACTAATTACGTCTGTGACCATCCGCATCTTCATTTCGTTTCTTCATTGTAGAAAGTTCAACATTCGTTTTATTCATCAACGAATCATCATTCATCGCAAACATTTTTTGAATTGCGAAACCAACATTTTCCGGTTCGGTAATTGTCATCACGGGAACACCGCTTGGCATTCGCAACGATGAATAAATATCTGCGCCACCAAATTTATCCGAATACGGTGGACAAGCAATCACCGGAAATTTTGTGTTCGCCGCAGTTACTCCCGAAAGCCCGTTGCTTCGTCCCGCAACTGTTACATAAACGATTGGCTCAATGCTCGCATCATATTCTTTGATGATTTGCGCAAGTCGTTCCGGTTCTTTATGCGCGGAACAAATTCTGTACTCGTTGGGAATTCCGCGTTTGTTTAATTCACTTTGAATTTTTTTGCAATGTTCATCATCAGCAGGGGAACCGGCAATAATAGGAACAAAATATCCTTTGATGATTCCATTCGATTTCAAATTAGTATACAATCGTTGCGTTGCATTTTCTGTTGAAGGAATAAATTCTTTTCCGAGAAGTTGTTCATACAGTTCAATGTAGCGAAGCGAAGTATTGATACGCATTTCATCGGTAAGCGTCGGCGGTTTGTTTCCGTGAATATCATAGCCGCTTTCAATCAATTGCTGACGCAAAAATTCTTTCGATAATTCTTTTTGCGTCTTGTTTTCGTTGAACAGTTTTTCGTACGAATCTGCATACCAATAGCGCGATGAATCCGGCGTAAGAATTTCATCAATGACAATTAAATTTCCGTCTGCATCAATTCCCCACTCGAACTTTGTATCAACAAGAATAAGGTTTCGCTTTTTCGCAAACGCTTCTCCGAAGCGAAATAACTCAAACGATTTCTCTTTGATGGTTTTCAGTTGTTTCGCAGTGCAAAGTTTTTGATTGAGAATTTCTTCTTCGGAAATATCCTCATCGTGTCCGATTTCTGCTTTCGTAGATGGCGTGAACAAAAGTTCTTTTAGTCTCTCATTACGTTTATTGTGTTTTAAATATTTCGTAAGCGGAATTCCACATTTTGTTTTTTTACCATCATCAAAATAATCGCGCGCCATACTTCCCGTAATGTATGCGCGGATAATCGCTTCAATTTTCAACGGCGATGCTTCTTTCACGAGAAAAGCATTTGCATCGGGAATCGAGAGCAACGCATTCGGAACGAGCGATGTAGTTTGTTCGAGAAAATGTGCCGCAATCTCGTTGAGGATTTGTCCTTTGTAGGGAATTATACCAAGCACATAATCAAACGCAGAAACTCTATCTGTTGTTATCATTAATCGTTTATCGCCAAGAGAATAATTTTCCCGCACTTTTCCGCGATAGTAATTATTCTTGGAAACGAGTTCGGGAATAAATGCACTATTGAGAGTTTTGGAAAGTTGTTGTTCTATTATTGATTGAAGTTGGTTCGAGTTCATTGGTTTAAATGTATTTGCTAAGAATGTTGCTAAAAATTGAGTTCATCTACTTCTTCACGTTCTATCGCTCTTTGAATCATATCTTTTAAAAAACGTTCTGCTTCAGCAATAAAATAAATCATTTCTTGTGAGGTTTCTTGTTTCAATTGGTTTTGAATCATTTCTAATCTTCCTTTGTAAAAAAATGAAGTTGGTCCTGAATGTCCTCCAGAGTACAAAGAAGAAACTAAATCCCGAATAATCGCCTGATTTGGATTTCTTTTTAAAATTAACTTTACTAATTCAAACCAAGACGTCCAAGGATGATTGTTATGAAGAAATGAAAGTATAATTTTCAGTTGCTCATCCGTTCCCCTTACCCAATTTTTCAATATTTCCATCGTTATATTGTCGAAATCATTTCCTTGGTCATCGCCATATCGAAATTTGCTTTTCCCAAGAATGTTTTCTACTAATTCAATATAAAAATGATAGTATTTTTTATCTTGTATTGTGAAGGAAAGAATTTTTTGCAGTAAATCTTTATGATGTGGTGTTCCAACAATAAAAGAAAAATCAAGTGAGGAGTATGGTAAAACCTTATATCCGTAATAATTTTCCTTTTCAAGGTTTTTATATATCTCCAACCGAGCGAGAAAAAAATCGAGAATTGCTTCGGGTTCTTGAATGTATAATGTTTCAAGACATTTTGATAAATGGTAACCAAGCGAGTTTCCATCAATCGAAGGAAATCGAACTGTATTAAACAGAATTTTTTTGAAAATTAGAGGGTGGGATTTATAAGTTTGATAATGGTGTTCCTCATACTTGTCTGTTGGTTCCATCCACATTAGCAAATCACTAAATGTTCGTTCAGAAATATTTTCAGATAATTCTAATAATTTTAATGCCACCCATTCTGCATTTAAGGATTGATATTTTTGAAGAGCGCTGATTAAATCGTTATCAATACGTTCATCATTTAGGCTGAATAGTTTGTCCAATAATTCAATGTCGGCGAGAGAAACAATAGAGTGACTACCCAAGTAATATGTAGAAGAGAGAATTCTAAGTTTGTCAATATCATTTTCTATTAACCATTTTTTTGCGATTTCATTCTTTACATTTATATCGCTGAATGATATTCCTATCAATAAACTGTTAGCATAAACGAACAAAGGATGGTTAGTAAAACTAATTTGTTCGAGTACGATTTTTGCAAGACTTGTTTTTTGTTTTCCGAGTTCAGAAAACAATAGTCTCATAGGCGTCAAATTTCCATTTTCAAGTGACGCTTGATTTTCAATATCAGATAATTCGGAAATTATAGAATAAATATTTTCTTCTGTTATAGTAGTTAAATAATTTTCTACAAATTCGTTTTGTTCCTTTTGTACTGTTTCATAATCTTTTCGAATTTCTTTCCAATGTTGGAATGAGTTATGAAATCGTTGAAAAGTAATTAAGTTTGGATTTTCAATTGTTTCTCTAATAATGGAAGCGTCGGGAATATATTTTTCAATAAGATAGAGCAAGTAACAAATTTTATCGAGTAAGAAAAAGTGTTTTTCAATTGATGCAAATTTTTCTAAATGAGTTAGAATTATTTCTGCATCAAATTTCATTAACTCATTTGATGGTTCACTATTAAATGGTAATATTGTTCGGAGAGGTTCTTCAAATGCACGAAGGATGGATTTTCTTAACTTTGGTTTGTTTTGAAGTTCAAAATATAATTTTTCAAGAAGTGAATATGTTCTATTACGAATTTCTTTAAGTTCGTTATTTAAATAAAGAGCACCAGCGGACATGTGATAAGTCCTTTTGTCGATATAAGACATTTCCCCTTTGTTAAAATGGTGAATTGTGAGACGAGAGAGTAATTCAATGGAGAGTTCATACTCTTTTTCATTTTGAAGATGATTGTTTTCAATCACATTTTGTAATTGGTCTAACAATAACTTCGTTGGTTTATAAAACCAATAAGTGTATTTATCGTCTCTATCGGGAGGAATATAGTCGAAGAGTTTAGTTAATGTACTTCTTGCATTCTTTGCAACCGAATCAAAGTCTTTATTTTCGATTAGTGAAAATTTCCACAACGAAGTAAAAGTTTGATATGAAAGAGTTTCCCATTTTACGAAGTAAGTTCTTTTGATTATCTCCACGATTGATTTAACTTCATCTTGAACCAGGTTACCGACACCTTTAAGCTCTGCATAAGAAGTTACTATGCCAAAGCATTCTAACGGTGAACTTTGCGCGTAAACCTCCATCCATTTTAAATATTCAATTCTTACGTTTTCATTTTCTTCATTCAACAATATCGTTTCTGTTCTGTGTACTAACTTGGCTAACGTTTCATCTAAACGATTACTTTGATAACCCTTATGAGTAAGTGCAATAAGGGTTTCAAAAATATGTTTTGAATAATTTTGAGCGAAAGGCACGACAACATTTTCTATAAAATTCAAAAAAGGAAATCTGTCGTCGAAGAAAAATCGAAAAACTATGTATTCGGATACGCTATCATCAAATATTCTTGCAACTGTTCTGCTGGGTACTACTTCTAAAATTTCTGATTCAACCAACGTATTTATACACTCGTTAAATTCTCTTTCATCTGAAATTTTTGAAATCGTAGAAAGTTGATTCACGATTTTTGAATTTGTTAAATCAATGAAACGCAGAGAAGCAATAAGCCCTAGTAAAGTTTTTTCTTTTGCATCATTTAGTAATTGTTCTATATCATTGAAAACGCTCAAAAAATAATTTTCAAATAATTCAGAGGTTTTTGTTCCTTGAATTGTGTTTCCAGATTTTATTACCCCCGCTAAAATTGCTGCCATTCTTGGATTTCCTTTCGCATTCATAACAATGTCTCTGCGGTTTGATTCGTTATGGATATTGAAAGGTTCTTTTTGGACTATGTCGTCTATATCTTTGTTGGATAACCTCTTTATGGATACTTTATCAAAGTCTTCAATATTTTTTCCAATTATTTCAGAGACTACTTGTTCTACATTGTAACTTCTCGTTGTTAAAATTAGAATTGAGCCATCTCTAATTTGCGGATAGAGAATTAGTTGGAATAAGTCTGATAAATATTCTAATCTATTTGCATCATCCGCGACTACAACGTATTTTTTTTGCGCATCAATTTCACTTCGTATTGATTCTATAAGAGATCCATTTATTTCAGTTACAAAACGAATCTCATGTTCTTTAAGGTATTCGATGGAAACAATTCTTTGAACAAGCTCAATACTCAATCTTGTTTTACCAACTCCTGGGTCTCCATCAATTACGATTATCCGTTTTCCGTTTCTAAGTTTTTCAAGAATGTTTTGAATATCTGATTCACGCCCGATAAATTCTGTTGTACTCAAAAGATTTTTACTTTTGCGGGATATTCTTTCCTTGAATTCGATCAACGTCATAAAAATATTGTACGATGGCTGTATTCCAAGAAACTCTAATCGTAGTTTGTGGTTGTGTGGTAAGTCAAGATACAGTGAGATTTTAGAATTTGGAAAATAAGTAAAGACAATATTATTTTGCCTACAGAAGTTTTCACATTGTTGCACTTCGCTTGTTTGAGGCTCGAAATTCAAAAAAGCAACGTACTCTTTTATCTCTAAATTTTCATTTTCAAACTTTAGAATAGTTTTCTCAACGTCATCATACATTTTCCCTTTAGAACTATCCGAAGTCGCTTGAACGCAAATAAATTCATTATTAGTCGTTTTCGTCCAAACATCTGGGGTTCCTTTTCGTGTTTTTGTAGTTCCCTCAACTGCACCACTATGAATAAGGTTTTCATATCGAGGATGAATAATTGGGAGTAACTTTACAGCAAGTTGTTGAAGTTCCCCACCGGAAAGTTTTTCGAGAAGTATTTGAGTATGGTTCAGCATACCTTCAACTCCAATATCTTCCCCACGCTAAAAACTCTTTCTTCATTTTTTTGCAAATCAATTCCCCGCAAAGCCCAGAAACGTTTCCCCATATATTCTTCTTCACCAACAGAAGTCGGTTGAATTGTTCGTTTTGATTTTTCGTCAATGGATTTTAAGTAGAGCATTTCCACATTTTTCTTTTCACGGATTGCACGTTCGAGCAGAGCAATTTTTTCTTCGAACGATTGCGTTTTGTTTGCAAGTTCGTATTGATAATTCGTGAGAAATTTTACCACGCGATAGTCCATCAAAATGTGCCGTTTCTGGAGCGGCTTTTTCAAGACCAATCCTTCGAGCGATGTACAGCGGCTCAACGCTACGTATGTTTGTCCGTGCGCAAACGTTCCTCTGCCAATATCGAGAATAACATTATCAAAAGTTTTTCCTTGACTTTTGTGAATCGTTACCGCCCACGCAAGCATCAACGGATATTGCGTGAATGTGCCGATGGTTTCCGATTGCAGCGACGACGAATGTTCATCAAACGAAAAGCGAAACAATTCCCACGAGAACGGTGTAACGTCCACAACTTCGCCGTCGCTTAATTTCACTTTGAGAACATCGAACATTTCCCCATCATCGTCTTCAAATTTTTTCTTTGCGATGCGCACAATTTTTCCCACGCTTCCGTTCACCCATCGTCCGCGCATATCGTTGTTTAACATCATCACTTGCGCATTCGGTTTGAGTTCGAGTTCGTTTTTTGCCGGCAGGGTTTTCATTTCAAAGTTTCCATCAATTTCTCCGAGATACTTTATCGTTTTTGAAGGAAGTGTATGCAATCGCTGTTGATTGATTTCGTCTGCCGATTGGTTTGTCGGCGTGAGATAAATGAAAAAATTTTCGTCGCTCGGGTCAAAGTTCGGGTTGTATCGTTCGTTCAGTAACTGAATATCTTCTTCCGTAATGGAGTTATTGCGAATACGATTGAGAAGCCGAATAAATTTTTCATCCTGCTGGCGATAAATTTTTTCCAATTCGATGTACTGCATTTTCAACGAGGGGAAAGAATTGGAATCAAAAAAATAAGGACTCGAATACGATGTTTGGAAAATCATTTTTTCGTTCGATGTAACCACGGGCGGAATTTGATACAAGTCGCCGAAGAAGACCATTTGCACACCGCCGAATGTTTGCGTGGAATTGCCGCTGTTAAGCCGCATAAACTTATCAATACAATCGAGCAAATCCGCCCGTACCATCGAGATTTCATCAATGATAATCATCTCGATATTCTTATAAAGATTTTCTTTTTCTTTGGATTTTGGAAGTTGTTTTATTTTTGCCAGCGTAACATCCGGCTTAAATCCGAAGAACGAATGAATTGTTTGTCCCTTGATGTTGAGCGCAGCGACTCCCGTTGGCGCAAGTACAACAACATTCTTTTTTGTTGTATTACGAAAATACGAAAGCAAAGTTGATTTTCCCGTTCCCGCTTTTCCCGTGATGAAAACATTCGTGTTGGTATTTTCCAAAATATCCAACGTCTCACGAAATTGTTCATTGATTTCGATTGGACGTTTTATTTCGCCGTCAACTTTCTCTTCTCGATTTTTTTTCGATAATACTGTGCTTTTCTTTTCAAAGGAGATTTTGTGAGTAGGAACGGAAATTATTCCTTCATCATCGAATATCTTTTTCAATCGCGAACGAATTGCGCTTCGTTTTCTTCCGAGTTTGTGAGCGAGATTCAAGAAGAATTCTCGTTCTCCTTCATCGTCATTGCCTTCCAAAAATTGAGAATATTCATCACGAAGAATATCATCATCGTCGTCATCCCACGGAGCATACGCATTGGGATACGTTGTGCGAAGTTCTTTTACGGAATATGTAGGAGAGTCACTTTTCATTTACTAATGATGCGCAAAACACCGTTCTCCGGTAATTGCAATCGCAAGGTTATGTTCATTCGCTGCGTTAATAATTTCCGAATCATTGATTGAACCGCCGGGAAAAATTATTGCTGTTATTCCTTCTTTCGCAATTGCATCAATAGAATCTCTGTTCGGGAAAAATGCATCGCTCGCCATAACAGAACCAACAAGCGAATGTCCTTTTTGTTTTGCTTTTGCAATTGCCTGCTCAACTGCGCCAATCCGTTCCTGTTGTCCGGTTCCAGTGGAGATTGTTGTTCCTTCTTTCACAAACACAATTCCATTCGAGCGAACATTCATCACGATATACCAGGCGCAAAGCAAATTTTCAATTTCTTTTTCCGTTGGAATTCTTTTTATTGAAACATCGCCAACACACGCATCGAGAATTAAATCATCCTTTGAGCGAATAGAAGTAACAAACGGAACTTCCAACGCTACTGAACCATCAGCAAACATTCGCGGAACAATAGAATCTTTCACATCATCACCATCGAATTTCGGAAATTGCGAGAGATGGGAGAATTGCGCGAGTCGAATATCTTTATTCGCACCATATTTTTTTGCATCGTGAAATATTTTGATTGCTTCTTCATCATATTGAGGTGCGGCAACGACTTCAAAAAAACTTTTCATTATTTCATCAGCAGTTTCCGAGTCAATCTTCGTATTGAATACAATCACACCTCCAAATGCCGCGCGTGAATCACAATCTCTCGCTTTTTGAAATAATAGTTTCAACGAAACATTTTCTTTTTGCTGAACAGCAACTCCGCTTGGATTTAAATGTTTCATTATTGCAATTGCTGGATTCGAAAAATATTTCAGAATTTGCAATGCGTGATTAACATCCTGCAAATTGGTGAGCGATGGCCCGCCTTTCCCTATTTTCAGAAATTGAAGTGAACCAATCGGAGTATCTTCATTTCCAACTTGTTTGTAAAACGCGCACGGTTGATTGGGATTTGTTCCGTACCGCATCGGAAAAATAATTCCATCCTTGTTTTTCCATTCAACGCGCGAATATTTTTTCAAACCATTTCCAAAATTCATTTCAATCGTTTCTGGAAATTGTTCGCTCGCGTTTGCAGTACGGTAAACTTTTTTGAGGTTGGAAATATCAGTTGGCATTATTCCTCAATTTGATACAGCAAATTATCATCAACATTGAACATCAATGGCGCGATGAGAATTTTTGGATACCGAAATCGCAAACGCTGCGCTTCACCCAGAACAAAATCAATTTCATTGCCGATTTCAAATTGCGGCGCGTGATGCCAAAAATGTTCTTCCGCATCGTGGCGACTCCATCCTGCGTTTTCAACAAGTCCGCTGATAAAATTTTCTTTGCGGGAAATAAGATTGACCATTCCGCAGTGATTGTGGCATATAAGAGCAAACGCTTTTACACCGCCTATTGCAATTGCATACGAAACTTTAAATTCATTATTACGAAAATTTGCTCCGCCGCTCCGTAAAATATATGCGAAGTTGTTGGGTATGTGTAATTGCTTTCGATTATCCATACACATTCCAACAAGCATTTCTGCTTTGGTATAATCTTCAAACGCCCTTCCAAGATTATGAAATTCTAAAAGTTTTTCAATCGGCGAATTGCTGAATTGAGAAAAAATATCTTTTTTCGATGTTACCAGTACGAGGTTGTGCATTGTATTGTTCGTTTAAGAAATCTGAGAATGAAGTTTTACAGGTTCTGCCGATACTTTTCGCAAACGGAGATTAAGCATTTCTACCAAAACAGAAAACGCCATTGCAAAATAAATGTATCCTTTGGAAATATGTTGTTCGAAACCTTCGGCAATAAGCGTTACGCCAATGAGAAGAAGAAAACTAAGCGCAAGCATTTTTATGGTCGGATGTTTTTCCACAAAAGAACTAATCGCTTTTGCTGAAACCATCATCACCGCTACTGAAATTATTACCGCCGCCACCATCACGCCAAGTTGATTGGTCATTCCGATTGCCGTGATAACCGAATCGAGTGAAAAGACAATATCAATAATACTGATTTGAATGATGATGCCCGCAAAGGACGACACCATTGATGTTTTTTGCGAACCTGATGCGCCTTCCAATTTTGAATGAATTTCATGCGTGCTTTTTGCAAGGAGAAATAAACCGCTAATGATGAGAATAAGGTCACGTCCGGATATTTCATTTCCCATTGCTGTAAATAATGGAAATGTTAATCGCATTACCCACGTTAACGAAAAAAGGAGGAGAATTCTTGATATCATCGCAACGGCAAGTCCGAGTGTTCGGGCTTTCTGTTGTTGATGTGCGGGAAGTTTTCCCGAGAGTATACTGATGAAAATAATATTGTCAATTCCTAACACGATTTCAAGAGTCGTCAGTGTAAGAAGAGCAATCCACGTTTCAGATTGAAAAAGAAAGTCCATAGTTGATTTTTGTTAGTAGTTTATTTCAGTTTTTCGTCCACCGGTTCCCAGAGTTCAATTTTATTTCCTTCGGGATCCACTATCCAGCCGAATTTTCCGAATTCATATTCTTCGACTTTGTCAATTACTTCAACGCCTTCTTCGCGCAATGTTTTCAATAATTCCACGAGATTCTCCACACGGTAATTGAACATATATTGTTTTTCACTCGGAAGAAAATATTTTGTGTCGGAAGAAAATGGACTCCAAACCGTGGTACATTTTTTATCGGGATTGTTTATATCCAGCCATTCAAATGTTGCGCCGTATTGGTCGCTTTCAATTCCTAAATGTTTGCGATACCATTCTTTTTGTTGTTCGGGATTATCGCATTTGAAAAATATCCCGCCGATTCCTGTTACACGGTTCATAGATTGTCAGTTTTTGTTGTTTAAAATAAAAGTTTCAATCAAGTTTGTGTTTCGATTCATCATTACACACGCAGTAGCAACGCGAAATTCTTCATTCAACATTTGAAAAACTTCTTCGCAAAGTTCTTTTGGAGAAGATGATTGTAAAATTATTTCTTTCGGTTCTCCAATAAATGATGGAAGCGGATTTGTGTTTTCTCCATTGTAGGTTGAAACGTATTTCATTTTACTTTTTTCTAAGTCTAAAGCAAAGAAATTCCTTTCTTCGTTTCCATTTTCATTTCGTTTGAGAATACTCATCACACATTCTTTTCCGTCATTACTATTACAAGCAGAAATTCTTGGTGTGTAATGCGGTGCATCTGGTTCATAAGTCCACTCGGATAAACCATTCTCCAAAACCTCTTTAGTGTTTCGACTGCGCTGCGCCGCGCTCAACATGACTGTATTAATGATTGAAGATGTTTGTTTGCCGTTGCTTACGACAATCCCATTTCCAAACCACATTGAAGGATAAATAAGTAATTCGCGATTTCCTTTTTCAATTTCGCTTTCATTCGTAGGAACAACGAAAATCGTTTTCTCCTTTTCAACAAGAATCAATTTTCTTGCGCGACTTGATGATGAACGTCCGGTGATAGCGTAAAGAGCGAAAATGTTTTCATCTTTTGTCTTTCCGATAATGATAATTCTTCCGGGGTAATTTTTAAATTGCGACATTTACAAATGACAAATTACCAATGACTATTAACAAATAACTTATACTTTCAAACTTTTACATTCATTTCAACTGAAGTAAAATTCTCATACTTCTTCAATCTCGGCTTTACAACTTCACTCAAATATTCATTCACCTGATGTTCTGCTCTTCCTGCAAAACGTGATGGAGTTTGCGCAAGTTCATTCAATTCTTCTGCATTCATCGGAATTTCTTTATCCATTGCAATGCGTTCAAACAAATCGTTTTCTTCTGCTTCGAGTTTCATTTTTTTTGCAACTTCTTTTGAATGCATTTTTATTCGCTCGTGAATTTCTTGTCTGCTTTTTCCTTTTGCAACAGAACGCATCAAGATTTCTTCGGTAGCAAGGAAAGGAAGTTCGCGTTGTAAATGTTTTGCAATTTGTTTTTCATATACAACCAAATTGCTTGTAATGTTTGCGTATAGAATCAACACTGAATCAGCAAGCAAAAACGATTCGGGAATATCAATGCGACGAATTGCGGAATCATCGAGCGTTCGTTCGAGCCATTGATTTGCGGCAGTTTGATACGCATTTGTCGGCTTGGTAAATAACATTCGTGCAAGGCTTGTCATTCGTTCGCTACGCATCGGATTACGTTTATATGCCATCGCCGATGAACCGGTTTGCGAAACTTCAAACGGTTCTTCCATCATTTGCAAGTTGGAAAGTAAACGTAAATCCACTGCAAACTTGTGTGCGCTCGTTCCGATTCCAGCAAGCATTTCCAATACTTTCGTATCAACTTTGCGCGGATATGTTTGTCCAGTTACAGAAAATATATTTTCAAATCCTAATTTTTGCGAAACACGTTTATCAAGTTCTTTCACTTTTGTTTCATCGCCGTTGAAGAGTTGCAAAAACGAAGCTTGTGTTCCCGTTGTTCCTTTTATTCCGCGCGCTTTCAAAGTATTTTCTTCGACAAATTCCAACGAATCCAAATCCATCAGCAAATCTTGAATATACAACGTTGCGCGTTTTCCGATTGTTGTCGGTTGCGCGGGTTGGTAATGCGTGTAACCAAGTGTAACAAGATTTTTATGCAACTCAGTAAAGTGAACAAGATTTCTCGCAACCGAAATAATTTGTTCTTTGATAAATTCAAGTCCGCGTTTGATTTGCCAAAGTTCTGCATTGCACACAACGTCGCAACTTGTCGCGCCGAGATGAATAATCGGTTCTGCATTCGGACATTGCTGACCAAACGCAAACACGTGGCTCATAATATCGTGGCGAATTTCTTGTTCCTTCGCTTCAGCAACATTGTAATTGATGTTCATTGCAAATTGTTTCAACTCATCAATTTGTTCTTTGCGAATGGAAGTCAATCCGAGTTCCATTTGTGTTTCTGCAAGTGTGAGCCAAATCTTCCGCCATAATTCAAATTTTGTTTTGTCGGAAAATAATTCCTGCATTCGCTGAGATGAGTAGCGAGTGAGTAGTGGGTTTTGGTAAGTGGTGTGATTCAAAGAAAATAATTTTGATTATGAGAAAATACTTAAAAGATCATTCCTGATTGATTCAAACGTAGAAGAATTTACAGCGCAAATAGATTTTCTTAATAACTCTTTTTTATTTTAAACAATGAATCAACACGCACGCTCGATGGCTGGAAAAGAGTACCGCTTTCAATATTTGTTTGTTTGATAGTAAAAGCAAAAGGGATTTCCTTAATATGAGAAGTGATTGCACAAACGATAACATCAACACTCGAAGAATTATATCGTTCGTTGGAGAGAATGAGAACGGGACGAACTTTTGTTCCTGATAAATCGGAAAAAGGAAAAGGGCAAAGCCAAATCTCACGTTGCTTTACAAATATTGTTGCCATACTTTCTCATCTTCGTCGTTATTCCAAATTTCACGTAAGGTATATTCAACGTCGTTCATTGAATACATCTCATCGTTTTCTTTCACGACAACTTGTTCGATTTGTTTTGCGCGAACGATGAGTTCCTCGAAATCATGTTTATCGAGAATAACCTGTTGCTGAGTTATTTTCATTGGTGTTATTGTAAGCATAGGAAAACCTTCTCTGAAATATTTTATGTTTTTTAATTTCGGTCAAAATATACAACTTCATTTTGGTAGAATTTTGACTGAATCATTTGCTCTCAACAAAAATCCCATTATTGAAAATCCCGAAACTTTTTCCTTTCAATTTCCATTTATCGAACGGAGAGTTTTTGGATTTCGATTTGAATTGCTGAACGTTCACTTCCCATTCTTTTTTCGCATCAAGCAAGGTAAAGTTTGCTTTTTCTCCCATTTCAATTTTAATTTTGGGAAGCGAAAGAATTATTCTTGGATTGATAGAAAGTTTTTCTATCAATTGTTTCCATGAAAGAATTTTTGTTTCGATAAGATTTGTAATGCAAAGTCCAATCGTTGTTTCAAGTCCGACAATACCAAACGGTGCGTAAATATATTCCGTTTCTTTTTCATCGTAGGAATGTGGCGCGTGGTCGGAAGCAATAACATCAATTGTTCCATCGCGCAATCCTTCGAGCAACGCATCAACATCGTCTTGTGTTCGCAGCGGTGGATTCATTTTTGTATTCGTGTTAAAACTTTTCACTTCTTCATCCGTTAAAGAAAAATGATGCGGTGTAACTTCGCAAGTTGCTTGTAATTTTTTTTTCTTTGCTTGTCGCATAATTTCAATTGATTCTTTCACACTTAAATGCGCCGCGTGGTATTTTCCTTTTACATATTCCAAAATTTGCAAATCGCGTTGCAGCATTGTCGTTTCTGCGATGCGCGGAATTGCATTCATTCCAAGCGTCGTGGAAACAAATCCTTCATTCATCACGCCATTTCCCACAAGCGATTTTGTTTCGCAATGCTGAATGAACGGCAAATTATACATCGAACTGTATTCCAAAATTCTACGAAGTAAGTCCGCATTTTCAACCGGACTTCCATCATCACTCAACGCAACTGCACCGCTTTCTGCAAGTTCTGCAATCGGCGCAAGTTCTTTTCCTTCGCGATTTTTTGTTCCGCACGCAATCGGAAATAAATCTACGACAGGGACACTTTTTTCTGCTTGCGTTTTTATATACTGAACAATTGCAGAGGAATCAATCGGCGGATTTGTGTTCGGCATACACGCGACAGCAGTATATCCACCGTTTGCCGCAGAGGTTAATCCCGTTTCAATAGTTTCTTTGTGTTCAAATCCCGGTTCGCGCAAGTGAACGTGCATATCGCAAAACCCCGGCGCAAGAATTATTCCACTGCAATCAATGACGTTTGTATTTTTCTCTGCGGAAATTTTCTTTGCAATTTTTTTTATGAAACCATTTTCTACAAGAACAGAAGTTACTTCATCTGTTTTTGTTATCGGGTCAATGATGTGCGCGTTTTTGAATAAGTATGTTGTGTTCATTTTCAATCTAAAATCTAAAATGTAAAATCTAAAATTTCAATTCGCTTTCCCTTTTGTTCCGAGAAGAAATAGTATTCCCATTCTTACTGCCACGCCATTCAACACTTGATGAAGTATAAGCGAATGTTCACTATCAGCAACATCAGCTGAAATTTCCACGTCGCGATTGATAGGACCGGGATGTAAAATCGTAATCGGCTTCGATGATTTTCCTAATCGCTTTTTCGTAACGCCGAAATATTTATTGTATTCTTCATTTGATGGAAACAAAACTGCGTGTAAACGTTCGCGCTGAATTCGCAATACGTTCAACACATCAACTCCATCGTGTATAACATCGTCAATATTGTAATATACATTCACGCCAAGTTGTTCAACGAATTTCGGCATCATTGTTTTTGGTCCGCAGACAGAAACTTTCGCTCCCATGGTTTTGAGTCCGTAAATGTTGGAAAGCGCAACACGACTGTGAGAAATATCGCCGACGAGACACACACGCAATTTTTCCAGCTTTCCGAATTTTTCGCGAATCGTCATCATATCGAGAAGCGCCTGCGTGGGATGTTCGTGCGCGCCATCTCCTGCGTTGATAATAGTAGCGTCGGAAATGCGCGTGAGGAATTGCGGAACTCCCGGCGATTCGTGGCGCACAACAATCATATCAATTTTCATCGCTTCAATATTTTTCACCGTGTCTTTGAACGTTTCGCCTTTACTCACACTGCTTCCCGATGCGGCGAAATTTACCACGTCAGCGGAAAGTCGTCGCTCGGCAAGTTCAAATGCAATGCGTGTGCGTGTCGAAGATTCAAAAAATAAATTGACAATCGTTTTGCCGTTGAGCGTCGGCACTTTTTTTATCGGACGTTCCAGCACTTCGCGAAACGACATTCCCGTATCGAGCATCAGCGTAATATCTTCGCGCGAAACATTTTCCATTCCGAGAAGATGAGAGATTTTGAGTTTTGGGGTTAGTGTTTCTGTCATTGAATAAAAGTAGTTGAGTAAATAGTATGTTAGTAGTTGAGGTTTATTTTTTCAATTTCTTTTGAATAGTAATTTCTTTGCTATCAATTCTAAATCTCAAATACTGATTAATGTTTTCGAGTAATTCAACATTTCCATAATGCATTTGGCGATGATGGTTAGCACAAATTGTAATTAAGTTTCCGAAACCAAGTGAACCTTCTTCAAGTTTTGAAACGGGAATTACGTGATGAGTTTCTATATAATATTCCTTGTTTATTTTTTGGAATGACAACGGATTTAATCCTAATAATTCACATACTTGACATTTATAATTATTGATTTTCTTCAACTCTTTTGAAATATTGCCACGTTCTATTCTTTTGCTGATAACTTCCTTCACTTGAGGAGAAGCGTCTTTATACTTTTGTTCTAATTTTGTTATTTCGGAAATAGAAAAAGTATTTTCTGATTCTACATTTTCAAATATTTGGTCAGAATTTCCAATGAGTTCAATAATTCTATCGAAAGTTTCTTTCTTCAATGGAATTGATGACGCTTGAAAACCATTTAGTAAATATTTATCAGAACGTATGAAAGCATCATTCTTAATATCTTTAAAAAGCAAGGGAGAGTTCAATAAATTTTTCAGGTATCTAATTTTTACAATTGGTTTATTTAATTCTTTTTCTGTCCAGTTCACCCAAAACTTGTCAGGTTTTTCAACTCGATAATCTGGTTCACTTAAAACTTGGACAATCGCATAAATTCCAGGAAGAAGTTTTTTCCTTTCTTTCAAAAGTTTAGTATTTCTTTTGTCGAAACCAACTCGGATTATTCCCAGTTGTCCAATGTGAAAAAATTCTTTTTGCCAATCGGAAATCTGATAAGTATCGTATTCAATATTCGTTTCCAAGAATTTATCTATTTCCCACTTTGCGGGATTACAAATAAAACTCCAATATCCAGTTGATTGAATTTTCATTCCTAATTCTTCATTCTTAATTCATAATTAAATACACCCCGTCTTCTCCGTCAATTTCTTTCATCATCACTTGCACGTCGTCGGTTTTTTCTGTGGTGATTTTTGTGCCGATGAAATTCGGTTCAATCGGAAGTTCACGATGTCCGCGGTCAATCAAAACAGCAAGTTGAATGTATGCCGGTCGCCCCATATCCATCAATTCATTGAGCGCGGCGCGAATCGTTCTTCCCGTGAACAACACATCATCCACGAGAATAATTTTTTTCTGCGAAACATCAAACGGAATATCTGTTCCTTTCATTATCGGTTTATCAAGTTGCGAAAGGTCATCGCGATAAAGCGTAATATCGAGCGCGCCGGTAAGCAGGGGAATGCGTTCAATCTCGAAAATACTTTTTGCAATGCGGCGACTCAAATACTCTCCGCGTGTTCGAATACCAACAATGGCAAGATTTTCCACGCCGCGATTTCGTTCGATGATTTCGTGCGCAAGTCGGGAAAGCGTACGCGTGAAAGAAGTTGAATCAAGGATTTTTGTTTTCATACGAGGATGTAGTAACCGTAAAGTGTAATTTAGCGTCTATTTTCGCAGCATTGAATTTATTCGTGCCGCGATAGTTTCAATCGCAATAAAATTTTCTCCCCCTTTCGGAATAATAATATCTGCCCAACGTTTGCTCGGCTCGACAAATTCCAGATGCATCGGTTTGACCGTCTCGATATACTGGTGCATAACCGATTCGATACTTCTGCTACGCTCGACTATATCACGTTGCAATCGGCGGAGTAATCGTTCATCCGCGTCAGTATCTACAAATAATTTTATATCCATCAGGTCGCGAAGTTCTTTCTCCACAAAAAGGAGAATTCCTTCCACGATGATAACTGATTTTGGAGAAACGAGTTTTGTCTGCGCTAACCGTTTGTATGTTTTGAAATCATAAATCGGTTGCTGAATCGCGACTCGTTGACGAAGCAATTTTATATGTTCGATCAACAAACTTGTTTCGAGCGCATTCGGGTGGTCGAAATTTATTTCTTCTGGCTGTTGTCCGTTGAACGCTGATAAATCTTTGTAGTAAGAATCATGTTCAAAGACGACAATTTTATCGCGGTCAAGTTTTTCTATGATGCGGTGAGTAACGGTTGTTTTTCCGGAGCCTGTTCCTCCGGCGATGCCAATGATGAGGGGATGTTCCATTGCGGTAAAAAATTTTCGGGAGAATATACCGAGTTTTAATTCTAAATTTTACAAACTCAAATGTAAAAACAAAAAAATGTATTCGTGAAAAAACTTTAGCAATCTTACGGACAAAAGTTTACGTCAGAAATTATTTTCAAAAAATATTTTCACTCACTTACCGATAACTTGAAGAATATTTTTTTTAGCACTTTAAAAATATAGTGCCAATTATTTTGACTTCTATAACTTTACTTTGTATATTTGGCACGCATTTTAGAAAGTGCTAATCAAATAACAGGACTCTTGTAAAAAATTATTCTTGTTTTTTGGTTAAAATCAAAGATTTTATTTAACATAACTAACAACTTATCCACAAACTAACGAAAGGCAAACACTATGGCAAAAGTCAAAGTAAAACCACTCGGCGATAGAGTTTTGGTGAAACCAATGGAAGCACAAGAAAAAACCAAAGGCGGAATCATTCTCCCCGATACAGCAAAAGAAAAGCCAGTAATTGGCGAAATTGTCGCTACCGGTCCCGGTAAGCGAAGCGATGACGGAAAACTCATTCCGATGGAACTCAGCGTCGGCGATAAAATTCTCTACGGAAAATATTCCGGAACAGAAATAACACTCGAAGACGAAGAATATTTGATAATGCGCGAAAGCGATATTTTTGGAATCATCTAACCTTTTAAGGAAATAAAACTATGTCAGCAAAAACAATCACATTCGGAACAGATGCTCGCGCTTCGATGAAACGCGGCATTGATAAACTCGCCGATGCAGTCAAAGCAACACTCGGACCCAAAGGTCGCAACGTTGTTATTGATAAAAAATTCGGCGCGCCAACAATTACCAAAGACGGTGTTACCGTTGCAAAAGAAATCGAACTCGAAGACCCGCTCGAAAATATGGGAGCGCAACTCGTTCGCGAAGTTGCTTCCAAAACTTCGGATATTGCCGGAGACGGAACAACAACAGCAACCGTTCTCGCGCAAGCAATTGTTCGTGAAGGATTTAAGAACGTTACCGCCGGTGCAAATCCGATGGATTTAAAACGTGGAATTGATATTGCCGTTTCCAAAGTTGTTGAAGGTTTGAAAGAACTTTCACAAAATATTGGCGACGACAAAAAGAAAATTGCGCAAGTCGGTTCCATTTCTGCAAACAATGATTCTTCCGTTGGAAATCTCATTGCCGATGCAATGGAAAAAGTCGGTAAAGATGGCGTTATCACTGTTGAAGATGCAAAAGGCCGCGAAACAACACTCGATGTTGTTGAAGGAATGCAATTCGACCGCGGCTATCTTTCTCCGTATTTCGTAACTGATGCGGAAACGATGGAAGCAGTTCTCGAAAAACCGCTCATTCTTATTCACGACAAAAAGATTTCCGCAATGAAAGACCTTCTTCCAGTGTTGGAAAAAGTCGCTCAAGGCGGACGTTCACTTCTCATTATTGCAGAAGATTTAGAAGGCGAAGCGCTTGCAACTCTCGTAGTCAATAAAATTCGTGGAACGCTGAAAGTCTGCGCAGTAAAAGCGCCGGGATTCGGTGATAGAAGAAAAGCAATGTTGGAAGATATTGCAACACTCACCAACGGAACAGTTATTTCCGAAGAAGCCGGTTACAAACTCGAAAATGCAACGATGACCTATCTCGGAACTGCAGAAACAGTGAAGATTGATAAGGACAACACAACCATTATCGAAGGCAAAGGTAAGAAAGATGACATCAAAAAGCGCATTAATGAAATTAAAGTGCAGATTGAAAAAACTTCTTCCGATTACGACAAAGAAAAATTGCAAGAACGTTTGGCAAAACTTTCCGGCGGTGTTGCAGTATTGAAAGTCGGCGCATCAACGGAAGTGGAAATGAAAGAACTCAAAGCGCGAGTGGAAGACGCATTACACGCAACCAAAGCAGCAGTGGAAGAAGGAATTGTTCCCGGCGGCGGCGTTGCGTATTTACTTGCGATGAAGAAACTCGATAAAGTGAAAGTCGCAAACGACGACCAAAAAATCGGTGTGGATATTATTCGTCGCGCATTGGAAGAACCAATTCGTACGATTGTTACGAATGCGGGACTTGAAGCATCTGTTGTTGTCAATAATGTAAAAGAGAATAAAGGCAACGAAAAGAACTTCGGATTCAATGCGCAAACGGAAGAATATGGCGACCTCATCAAAGAGGGCGTTATTGACCCGACAAAAGTCTCTCGCATTGCGTTGGAAAATGCTGCGAGTATTGCCGGACTTCTTCTCACAACGGAAGCATCCATTGTTGAGAAACCGGAAGATAAAAAATCTATGCCTATGATGCCTCCCGGTGGCGGCGGAATGGGAATGGATTATTAATTCTCAAACGATATCAAATATCATTGAAATCAAAACCCTTCGTCAATTATGGCGAAGGGTTTTTTATTTTGTAAAATTTCTTTTCCAAATTCTTTCTATATTTTGCCCCAAGAAAATGAAACAACTATGAACATTCAAATTTCAAACGATATTTTAAGATTAACAAACTTGAGCGAACAAGAAATAAACCTGGAAATTGCTTTGATGTTATTCGAGCGAAATAAACTAACATTAGGTCAAGCGAGTAAACTTGCGGGATTACATCAGTTTGAATTTCAAAAAATACTTGCAAGTAGAAATATTCCGCTTCATTACGATTCATCCGCGCTCGCAACCGACTTGAGAAATCTGGGAATTGCATAACAATGATTGTTGTTAGCGATACGTCTCCAATCGCAAACCTTCTTCTTGTTAACAAAATTGAATTGCTTGAACAATTATTCGAGAAAGTCATTATCCCACATAAATTTTTTTCTGAGATTATTGCGCTGGAACAATTCAACATTGATTTAACGCATTTCAAAAGTTATAAATGGATCGAAGTGAACTCTATTCACAATCAACTATTATTTGATTCCCTCTCGGAGCAATTAGATGAAGGCGAAGCGGAGGCGATTGTTCTTGCGAAAGAACTTCACACGCAATTTCTCCTCATTGATGAAATGAAAGGAAGAACCATTGCTGAACAACTTGGAATAAAAACCGTTGGTTTACTTGGCGTTTTAATTCAAGCAAAAGAAAAAGGATTGATACAAAATGTTAAACCTCTCCTTGATGACTTACTGAACAAAGCGAGATTCTGGATAAGCAAAGACTTGTATCGTGATGTTCTCAAAACAGTAAAAGAATAAAACAAATTTCAAAAAACCATTTTAATAAAACCTTATGACCGAACAATTCAACCCAAACACCATCACTGAAATTCAAAAAGCAATGCAAGAGTACAATGTTGACGGCTGGCTCTTTTATGATTTCTGGAAAGCAAATTCGTTTGCGCAAAAAATTTTGAAAATGCCGTCGCACATTGTTCAATCGCGGAGATTTTTTTATCTCATTCCGAAACAAGGCGAGCCGAAAAAACTTCTGCACAACATCGAACAATTCAATCTCGACCATTTACCGGGAAGTAAAAAAACATACGTGAGTTGGAAATCCGGCGACGATGGCTTGCGCTGGATTTTGGAAGGAATGAAAACCGTTGCGATGGAATACTCGCCAATGAATGCGATTCCGTACGTTTCCAAAGTTGATGCGGGAACAATCGAGCGCGTAAAAAATTGCGGCGTGAATATTGTTTCTTCCGCTGACCTCGCGCAATATTTCGACGCGCGATGGAACGAAGAACAACTCCGCGACAATCTCGAAGTGTCAAAAGTTTTGCGCCAAACTGTTGACGATGTGTTTGCGTTCATCAAAGAAAAAATAACATCGAAACAGCGCGTTACGGAATACGATGTGCAGCAATTTATGCTTTCAATTTTTAAGAAGAACGATTACTATACGGAGTTTGACCCGAATTGTTCCGTGAATGCAAACAGCGCGAATCCGCATTACGAACCAACGAAAGAAATCCACACCGAACTGCACGAAAACGATTTTGTGCTGATTGATTTATGGGCGAAGAAAAATAAACCCGGCGCAACATACGGTGATATTACGTGGGTTGGATTTATCGGAAATTCCGTTCCCGAAAAATATGTGAAAGTGTTTAACGTTGTTTCCGGCGGAAGAGATGCAGCGATTTCTTTTGTGGAAAATTCTTTTGCCAACAAAAAGAAAATACGCGGCTGCGATGTGGATGATGTTTCAAGAAATTATATTGCCGAGCGCGGTTACGGAGAATATTTTGTTCACCGCACGGGACACTCGATTACGGAAGATTTGCACGGAACCGGCGCGCACATTGATAATCTCGAAACACACGACGAACGTTTGATTATTCCCGAAACTTCTTTTTCCATTGAGCCGGGAGTTTATTTACAAGGCGATTTTGGTATTCGCAGTGAAGTGGATATGTTCATCACAAAAGAAGGAAAAGTGATGGTAACCGGCGAACCGCGACAGATGGAGATGATTGCGATATTGAAGTAGGTTAGAGATTTGGGATTACTGATTTCGAATTTGAGATAGAAAAAGAAATTGTATCATTCCGAAAAATTGTAAAACTCCGTTGATGGTAAATTTTTACAATTGAAAAATGAGAATCTTACTCATTATGTTATACAAGATTGATTTACTTAATAATGTAATAACCCCAAACTTCAGTTTGGGGATTGATGAACACGTTCCAACTCAATGGGCTTTAGCCCATACATATATGTGGCTGAAGCCACTTGAATGTGGTGAATGTTTTTCCTCCCCACGATAAAGAGGCGCTGTGATAATTCGAACCACCTCGATTTGTCATTCCGTCGAAAGACGGAATCCAATTTGTTTTCAAAGGTTTCTGGATTCCTGCTTTCGCGGGAAAGACAAACTTCTGGA
>JAGXRH010000022.1 GCA_018335975.1 Ignavibacteriales bacterium | reverse complement strand
AATTCGGCGGGCAGGCCCGCGGCCAGGGCCGCGGGCGGTTGCGGTAAAGTATTGCTTGGCTTCAAGCGGTCGTCCGGATAGCGGGCCAGCAGCGTTTGCAACTGGCGGCCCAGGTTTTGTACGTCGTTACGGGCTTGCGCCAGTTGCGCTTCGGCATTGGCCAAGTCCGTCAACACCAGTCTTAAGTCCAGGCCGCGGGTCAGGCCTTTATTGAAGCGGCCGCGAACCAGGCCGGCGATGACGCTTCTGTCCTTGACCGACTCTTCCGCCACCTCGGCCTGCAATTGCGCCTCCAGCCACTCGAAATATACCTGGGCTATCCGGGCCGCCAACGACAAGCGCGCGGCCCGGTAATCGTCGTCAGTGGCGATGGCCTCTTCGGCGGCGGCCTGTTGGCCGGCCTTGATGCGGCCCCATACATCCAGTTCCCAGTCGAAATTGAACAATGCGCTAAAGGCGCCGTATTCCGAACCGCCGGCGCCGTCGGCATTCTTTCCGCGTTGGTAAGCGGGCGAAAATGCCAGCTGCGGCCAGCGCCCGGAGCCGGCGATGACGGCCTGTTCGCGGGCCGCATCGACACGGGCGGCGGCGGACTTTAATTCGAAATTGTTGGCTAAGCCGTCCCGCACCAAGGCGGTCAGCCGCGGGTCGTTGAAGGCCGCCAACCACGAGGCGGCGAGCGGCTCGCCGGTCGCCGCGGCCTGCCATTGCGCAGGAACCTGGACGGCCAGATCGTCGGCGCTGCGTTCGGGAGCGCTATTGCAGCCGGCCAACCCCAAACATAACGCCACAGCCGGCCAAACGGGCGCCGAGGCCGAATGGCCGCCGCTTATGCGGTTGCCGCACGGTTTACCGGGGTTCCGTTCAGGATATGGTTGGAAACAACTTGCCGAAATAGATTTCCTTGGAGCGGCTTTAGCCGCGAAGAACGCCTTGATCGGGGCTAAAGCTTCTCCTAACGGCAACAATCCCGAAAATGCGGGGATGTTATTTTTGACGAAACCCTTAGCCACGGGCGCTTGCGAGCCGGAGCGAACGGCATTTTTGTAACCGGATCGCCGCGCCGGCTGTGCGCCGGTCTTGCCGGACTCCGGAATAGCGGCGCATAAGCGCCCGAAACGGGCGGGTTTTCATAAAGACTCCAAAATTTTACCAATCGGCCATGCGAACTTGCGTCAATTTATAAGACGATTGAGCGGGCGAAATCCCCACCTGTCCGCTTAAAAAAATTTGCGACTGTTCGGAGATTGGGCGAGCAGGGCGGCGCCAAAGGGCTTTAGAGAAAAGCCAAGCAGGCTGAATAACGTATTTACCGGCACGTCGCCCTATGAAAATCCCGGGTTGGCGGCCGATGCGGAACTAATCAGTAGTTCAAATTTCGGTTTTTCGATTCCTCCACCGCTGCCATCTCCCGGAGGCCGAGGGAGCGGATGCGCCGAAATTTGAAGCGCGAAAGGTACAAAGGGGGCGGCGCTAGCCGATAATGACCACCCAGTCGGTCAGATACGTTATTTTTAAATCCATGGTACGTTGCAACACCGCCAGCATATCGCGGGGCGTCCTGATGCTCAGGCGGCCGTTGATTCTTAAATCGCGCAGCTTGTCGTCCCTGAAAATAATCACGCCGGAGCGGTATCGGTTGATTTGATTGACTACGGTTTCCAAGGTCTCGTTTTCGTAGGTCAAAAAGCCGTCGATCCAGGATGTGGAAAGACTGGACTCCAATTTTTGCGGTTGACCTAGGGCGGTGTCGTAAACCGTTACCGCTTCCCTGTCGCGCAATACCAATGGGTTTTTCCAACGTCTGGCTTCGGACACTTCGACGCGTCCGGACAACACCTTGATTTCATCGCTGCTGTCGCTGCGATGGACGAAGAAACGGGTGCCTAAAACGCGGGTGGTGGAGTGATCGGCTTCGACCACGAAAGGGCGGCCGGGGTCGGGTTTAACATCGAAAAACACTTCGCCTTTCAGCAATTCCACCAGACGTTGTCCATCTTCCAGTTTTACCGCTACCGCGCTGTCGGTATTGAGCATTAAGGTAGAGCCATCGTTCAATTGCACGGTTTTGCGCTCGCCTTGAGCGGATGAATAGTCGGCTTTGATCAGTATTTGCAACTGTCCCGCCAGCGAAACGGCCAACGCCAAACAGGCGGCTATAGCCAAGGAAACTCGCGGGTTAATGCAGACTTTTTTTTGGGGTGCCGGGAGAATTCCATGTTTTCGGGCGCTGTCGGTCAGGCTTTGCAGCAAATGTTCATCGCCCCACATGACGCAGATTTCATAAAATGCGCTACGGTGCTCCGCCGCTTGTTCCAGCCAGTCGATAAAGCGCGCCTTATCCTGTTGGCCGACGTTATCGGCGCGTAAACGAATAAACCATGCCACCGCCTGTTCGTCTATGCTGTCGTTAGGGTTAGATTCCAAAATTGTTCACTTGATCTGAAAAAAGGCATTGTTTTCACGGCATTTTAGCGAAAAGCGACATCAGTAATTAATTATTTATTGAGAAGTCAGGCGGAGTTTATGCTCCGAGTGGTTAGCAAGCAGAGGAAGAGGTAATCCAGCCAGCCAAAACGGCTGCTGGTCCCGGTAAAAGTCGGATAGCGGATGACCGGATTGCCCGCCCGGCATATGCAAAATGCCGTCTTCATGATGGCTGGGCGACACGACCAAGCGCTCGCTGGCGCCGAAATCGGCACCCGCCACCCGCACGCAGTAGCCGCCGCAACCGGCCAGCGCTTGATGCGGCATATCGAGCACCAAAGACAGCAGCGAAAGCGCTTTGGAAAAAGGGTGAGCATGGCCGACAACGTTCTCTTTTCCCCATGTCAGCTCGGCGAGAGCGGTGTCCGAATGACGCGACAAAACCGTTTCTACACTTTGGGTTAATTGCGCCAGGATGAATCGATCCCAGTTTTTATAATTCGGATCGGGCAATAAGTTTATGGGCTTTTCATTCAACAAGGTCTGCAAGGGCGTATCGACATAATTCCAGGCATATACAAAGTTTTCGTCGGCTTGTTTGCATGCGGTTAAAAACGGCGAGAACACCGCATCGATCAATTGCTTGCGAAACTCGATCAAGACCGGCAGCCCCAGGCTCGCGGTATCGGCTCTCCCGTTCCAACGCATTAAGTAATCGCGCAATCCGGCCAGTTCCGGTTGCCACGCCAGCGCTTCTGGCGTCAGCACTCGCAAGGCCAACTGCTGGTAATAGCCGTAAAACTCGGTTTCGGTGTCTTGTTGCAGGTTGAAGAGCGACCATTCGCTGGCAACGTTCAGTTGCTCGAGACGTTGATTAATCCGATAAGCGCGATAGCCGTTGACAAACTGATGGCCTACCACGTAGGGAAAATCGGCGGCAAAACGCCGTTCGTTGGCCGAGACTAAAAAGCCTTCCGGCGGGTCGATAATCCTAGGCATTTCACTCGGCTTGACATAGTTGTGCCAGCCGGTTTTGCCGTCCGCCCAGGAGCGGCTGACCGAACCGTCGCTGCCGAACCGCCGCGGAATTTTTCCGGTCAAGGTCCAGGCGATGTGGCCGTGCCCGTCGGCCAGCAATACATTCAATTGCGGCCCGCCGGCCCGATTGGCAATAGCCAGAGATTGTTCCAGCGTTTCGCTCTGTTCCAAGTCCATAATATCGATATTTACCGCATCGGCATCCAGCGCGACCCAATGAATGGCAACCGGTACGTCTGATATGGCTTGTTGCGCCACCGGCCCCCAGAGTGTTTCTCTAACCGTCAACGATGTGGAATCGCCGCCCTTGATGTTAATCACTTCACGGCGTTGCTCGAAATCCCGCCAATCATTGCCAAGCCGATATTGTCCAGGGTTATCCGGATTGATCTCCAGTTTAACCAAATCCAGAAAGTCGCCGGCCAGATTGGTCATGCCCCAGGCCACATGTTGGTTACTGCCGGCAATTAGAAAAGGCGTGCCCGGTAAATTGATTCCCGCGGCCTTGACTTCAGGATATTGCAGTTCGACGCGGTACCAAATGTTCGGAACGCTAATGCCCAGATGCATGTCGTTGGCCAGAATCGCTCTACCGTCGGCCGTTTTGCTACCGCTTACCGCCCAGGCATTCGAGCCCGCCAGTCTTTCGTCCGCCGAGGCGGCCGCCAGCGGACCGGTATCGGCGGAGCGATTGGCCAATAAGGTCTGCATGGCGCGTGCCGGCAACGGTTGCGGCGGCCTTAACGATGCGCTGTGTTTCATTAGTGCGTCGGTAAAGCGGTCGCTATCCGGGGTAAGAAAGGCCGCAACATCGGCGGGCAATGTGCGCTCCATAATGCTGAGCATCCGTTCGCCGCGTTCGGCCCAGGCGGTCAAATTTTCGAACATACCCAACACTACCAACAAACTGTCTGCGGCTTGCCACGGCTCGGGTTGATAACCGAGCACGTTAAATTCGAACGGCAGCGCCGCGTTTTGTTGCAGATAGCTGTTTACACCTTCCGCATAGGCCTGCAAATACAAACGGTGTTGCGGCGGCAGTTTAGGCAGAATGGTTTTGGCTTTGACGTTGAAACCGTAAGTACGGGCACGGATGTCGCTACGCAGGGCCATCTCGCCGAAAATTTCCGCCAGCCGCCCGGCGTTTTTTCGCCGCATCAAATCCATTTGAAACAGGCGGTCGCGGGCGGTGGCGTAGCCCAATACCCGAGCCGCATCGATTCGGCTGGCGGCTTTGATCGACGGAATGCCATGGCTATCGGTGTCAATGCCGGCCGGCGCGGAAAGTCCGGTCAGCGCGAACTCGCCGTCCAAAACAGGCAGCGATTGGGATAGCCACCAATAGCCGGCGCCGGCCGTGGAAATTAATACCCCGGCGGCTGAAAGAACCAGGGTTCGCCACGTTTTTTTGGTGTCAGTCATTGTTGATGCTCATCGTCAAATAGGGGTGGTTTCCGCATCGATGGTCCGTGCCTTAATTCGATCGGCGGTTTGTTGCGGATGCGCTTGGGGATATTCAATGGCGGTGATTCGGCCTTCAGCTAGCTTGATGCAACGGTCGGCCAGATAAAAATACTTGTCGTCATGAGTGATGGCCAGCACCGTTTTGCCTTGTGCCTTCAATGCCGGCAAAAGTTCGGTATAGAACACATGCTTGAACTCAGGGTCTTGATCGGCCGCCCATTCGTCGAATACATAGAACGGCCTATCCTCCAGATAAGCCACCAGCAGAGCCAGGCGTTTGCGCTGGCCTTGAGACAGGTTTACCGATGAAAAACGGCCGTCGACGATTTCGACTTTGTGATGGAGATGCAGGCGGTGTAAATAATCGTCCAATGCGCTGCGGTGTCGTTCGATGTCGAGGCCGTATAATTCGTCGAACAGATAAAAGTCCGAAAAAATGACCGAAAAATTTTGCATATAGGCGTTAAGGTTGCGGGAATCGATAATTTCGCCGTTCCAGCGAATGACGCCTTGTTCGGGGTGATAAAGGCCTATCAGCAACATCGCCAAGGTGGTTTTGCCGCTACCGTTGCCGCCGATCAGGAACACCAGCTCGCCGGGATGAAACGTCAAATCGATGGGGCCCAGCATAAAACTGCGGTTTTCCTTTTCCCGATGAAAATGATGGGTGAGGCCGGATAGCGTCAATGTGCCGAAATCGTATTGCGCCAACGTATCGGCCGATCGTGCAGCGGGGTTTTGCGCTGCAAGCGCGTCGTCCAATTGCAGGACCTTGTTTAACGACACCTTGGCCCGGCTGAAGACGGGCAAGCTGTTGGTAACGAGGGTTAACGGCGACATCATAAATAAAAATACCACGACATAACCGCTGACAATTTCATGGCTAAGCGTCCGCCAGAGGGGAAATACATACAGGATTGCCCCGATAGTCAGGTAATAGAGTAGCTGTATCCATTGGTTTATGCATAAGTAGCCAACAGTGGCGCGGAAGGAATGTCGGCGGTAGGCTTCCGCGCTGCCGGCAAGGGATTCGGCAAGAAATCTTTCGCTGCGGTGGTGGTGCAGTTTCAGTTCGCGAACGCCTTCAGTTAAGGCGCTAAATCCTTTACTTAGTGCGTCGTATTCGTCGCGCGCCTTTCTAATCGACCGTAACGGGATGTTTTTGCAGAGGTTGAATGTTGTCGTGCCAAACAGGATCACGCCGGCCAACACGGCGGCCAGCTGCCAGGACAGCCAGCTTAAATAGGCCATGCAGCCGGTCACGATTGCAACGTTGATGCAGAGTATGGGAAAAAGCTCGCTGGCGTTTGCAATGGCGGCGACATCTTCCGTTAAGTGTCCCAGCAGTACCGATTTTCCGATTTTCTGCAAATCGGGGTAGGGCGCTTTCAGGATTAGCCTGCTAATGTGCTGCCGCAAATCGCTAACCAGCTGGGTGCTAAAGCGGTTAAGCAAATAATGCGAGGCGAACCGGCTAAGCAAGACGGTAAGCGCCAGCCCGGCAAACCACCAGGGGGCGTCGCGCATATTCAGCCCGCCGGCCAGGCTGGTGTTGATGAACGCAATTAATGCCGCGTTGCTAAAACCGCTGAGTAACCCCGTCAGTAACACGCCGCTAATCGTGATCCAGGATGAGCGCCATAAAAACAGCAGCATATCGACTCCGTTATGCAAATAATGCCGAATCGGCAAGTTGTAGACAATATCGATGGCGGCGCAGTTGTAGTGCTCTCTGCTTTGGGCATCCGGTAAAGTATGCGATGCAGATAAGCAAATGCCCTGGTATAGCGCGGATTCCTGCAGCCGAGTTAAAAGAGCCCAAGGTAGTGGTGCGTCTATGCAGAAGACGCTTTACGCATCAGAAAACCTCAGTCATAAAGTAGGAATGTATCAATAAGGAGCAAAGATAAAATCCAGACGAGCTGTTAAATCGCGTTGTCAGGTAGAGTGAGCGATTTTACAATTGAGCAATGTTATATAACGTATTAAATTTGCGCTATTTCCCATGTTATTCGAACCGTCTGAGGTAGGCGCTATGCTAAGTGGCTGATACTATATCCCTATCTTATTGGCTTAAATTTTGCTTTTGCTCCCTCTAAGTAAAACTCATTCGCTTTTTAGTCTCTTAAAAATACTCACAAGTTGTCCGTTGCGTTAGCCGGCACCACCCTGTTCCAAGCAATAGACGAGAGGTTTTAAAGCGTGCGCCAATCCAAAATAGCAGTGTAATCTTGAGTCAATTCGTATATTGGTGAACTGAGCCACTAACAAGATAACTAAGCTGATAACACAACAGGGAATTGAGTATGAACCTAGAATCCGTTTACATTGAGCATCAATCGGAATTGCAACTTCATCTGGCGCGTATCGTCGACTGCCCGGAAATTGCCGCGGAGTTGGTTCAGGAATGCTTCATCATTTTTTCCCGTGAATCGCAAAAGCAAGTCATCGAACATCCGCGCGGTTTTTTGTTTCGCGCCGCCCGTAATCTAGCCTACGACCATATCAAACACCGCAAGGTTACCGAGAAGCACGTCTACAATACCGTGCCGACGCTGGACATTGTCGAAGAGGCACCGTCGGAAGAGCAGCTGGCACTGGTCAACGAAAAAATGGCGATTTTTTCGAGCGTCGTCGAAGAACTGCCCGAGCGGGCCAGAAAGGCCTTCGTGCTGAACCGGGTTTACGGCATGACTTACGCCGAAATAGCCGTCGAGATGAACGTTTCCGACAGCGCCGTCGAAAAATTATTGGCCAGAGCGTTGCTCCATTGCCGCACACAATTCAAAAAACGCCAAGCCGATTTGAGCAACGACTGAGGAAAACCGCTCCCGAATTCGTCATCACTGCGGAGTCACTCCACTCGACGGTCGAACTTTAGGCATCACCGATTCGCCGCAACGCGCCTTTCACAACAGTCGGCGTAGTGCCTACCAAAGCGCGAGAAGCAATGATGCAGTTGGGAATAGGTCTGTCGGCTTTAGCTATCAAACTATTCCGACAATTGGTAATGCAACGCGCGACCGCCGAAAACCCTTTCAATTGAAACCGGAGAACCTAATGAGCTGGAACGAAGAAGAAGACACCACCACCTACCAAGTAGTTGTCAACCACGAAGAACAATATTCAATCTGGCCCGATTACAAGGAAATTCCCAACGGCTGGCGAGCAGTCGGCCCCAAAGGTCCGAAACAGGAATGCCTGGATTACATCAGGGATGTTTGGACAGATATGCGGCCGCTGAGTTTGCGGCAGCATATGCGGGAGGCAGGATTGGAATAAAAGTAACGAAAAAATTGGACACAGGGATGTGTCCAACACTTTAAATTGTGAGCTCTTCAATTTCCATCTTGATAATTTGCTAATTTCCGCAGAATTGCTTTCCCCTTAAAATACCAAGAAGCAATTTCAAACAGTAAAGGTGTATGCCAAGGTATTCCCGGTGGGGGCGACCATCTCAAACGACGTGAATCATTCCAGAAAAAAACTACAGCAGATGTGAATTCCTGCGTGTCAACGCCATGCCACCAATAAATTGGAAAAAAGAGCATTTCGCCCGCGTTGACTTCACATTCATAGTAGTTTGCATTCGCATACAAAGGATACTTTTCTAAATCGACAGGTTCTTCAGTAATCTTACTGAAGTTATATTTCTGATATAAAAATTGAGTTTGATCGGGTGCAAAAAGTTTAACTCTTTTACGACCCGAAACAACACAAAGTAAAGCTTTTCCATAGGGATGAAAATGCATTTGGGAATATACATGGCTCCCAATATAGCAAACTGCCAACGGATCATCCGATTCAATGTATGTAGGCTTAGAATAGTCCGCAACTACCTCTGGAAGAACTCGTTTTACAGGTTGTTCGCTTAGATAGAACCGGTCTTCTCCAGTCTGTTTCTTACTTACAATATTTAAATATTCAGATAACTTCATCAATTCATTAGCTGCTTCTAAATAATCTCCGTTTCGCATACGCTTTACCGGAATCAGACGATCTCCGGCAATTGAATTGAAATATTTTTGATTCCAAAGAGAATAAGCCGGCCAATTCGAAACTACCCCTGATATTAAAACCGGCTTACCCGGTTCAGCGTATAAGCTGGTGAATTCTTCTACCGATGGTGCATCAACACGTGCTACATTTGAAGAGGTGTTATAGCTTAGCTTCATTATATATCCTTAATTGAATTGTAAGAATTTAGTAATAGTGGCTCTATATAAGTATTATTAACTATGCTATGATAGTCCGTTAAATACCTCGTATTCGAGTTGAGCGGTATTTGCTATAAAAATTGAATTTTTATTACAGTTTATGAAAGAACTAATCTACCGAATGATATTAATTTATCTTTATCATCAGTTCCTTCCACTTGAATTTCTCCTTGCGAAAATGCTTCTATTCCATCTCTAATGCCATCAAACATATCGGACAATAAAGTAGTGGGCAAACTTAAGGTAAAGTCTGCTTGTATATTTGTATTTACAAAAACAGCTTCCTTTTCAGATAAATCGATAGTCAAAATACTGTTACTTTCATCTGTAAAAATGATTTTCCAAATTCCTTTAAGCAAGGGGAAGTTAGCTCTATTTGTTTTGATTGCGTTCTCGAGACGTATTTTTAGTAAGTTTGAATCAACTAATATTTTTTCTAGCTGTATTTCTTTATTTATGTAATAACTATCGAGGCTTCCATAATCCAGCTCAAAAAGTAACTTCTCTATTTTAGGTAAAAACTTTTCGGGAATTCCCGTTTTAGGTACTTCCACCCCTTTTCCAACAGAGTCTTTTCTGATTTTTTTAGAAAGAACTGCTCTACCGTCGCCTTCACCTTTATCATGGTCAATCCTGAATACTTTATCAATTAAATCTTCTTCCCAATAAACATCCAAAAATTCAAATAATTTTGCTAATGTCTCCTCGGGTTTTGTAACGATAGATTCATATTTAACTCGAAAACACTGCTCCGGATGGCTCTCTTCAAATTTTAAGAGCTTTTCAGTTTTCTCCAGCCAGTTTTCGGTCATCGCAGCGATGATATTTCCAGGGTTTCTTTGTACAAAAGGCACATGTTCAGGAAGAAATCGATATTTACTTAAATTTAAGCTGGAATGAACAACGTCCATACAGTGGCGATAAAGGCAAATGTACTTTGCATTAGGGTAATGCTCGTTTAACAAGTCCAGATACTCCAAATTCATTGGAGTCTTTTCGCACCAAGTAGACTTGTTTTTTTCTATGAGGTAACGCGCTATTACATTTTCGATAATTTTTTTAGTTTCGCTTATAACAAGCAGTTTTTTATTGACTTCACTTAATTCTTTTTGGTTTTGTGCCAATGTTCCAGTGAGTAAAATATTTAAACTGTCACATAATTGACCAATATAGAGATGCCCGGGACAAGCAATCTCAGAGTGAGAGTCGACTATATATCTCAACATTGTAGAGCCTGATCTTTCGCATGAAATAATAAATACTGGATCACACATGAGAGTTCCTAGATAACAAAAAATATTTAATACTACTGCCGTGTGAGATTTCTAATTTCATGTTTCTGTAAAGTCTGTCTTTTAAAATATATGTATTTATTTCAAGGTATGCGAGTTTGTTTTAAAATATTGATGTGAAGCTATGTATTTCTGAATGAACTATGTTTTTTAGTTAAATTTAATTAGGTTGTTCTTGAGTTTAAAAAAGGGAATGGGGTATTTGGAATGGGAAGGCTCAAAAAACTGCATAACTCGGCCCATTGGTCACCTCTTGACAAATCAAAAACCAATAGATCGGAACGTCCTTTAAAATATGCCAAAACTTCCTGATTATGTTGCGTATATCTTTTCACGAACAAGTCTCTATCTAGCTGTTTCGTGCCATAAGCCCACCGAGCCATAGGACCCATCAGTCCATATTTTTTTATAGAGCTTTCAATTTGATATAACGCACTTTCTATCCAAGCCTCGATTGGGCGAATAGTTAGGATAAATTTACTATTTGGGAATTTATTATCTAACTCCTCATATAGAGCACACACAGGGAGATCGGATATCGCTGTATAGTCATCTATACACGAAAAATCAACTGATATTTCCGAAACATCACTTTTGTAGTAAGTGCTACCAATAATCCATGGAGCTGTGTGCCAAGAGAATAAACCAAGAATTCGTAACGCTTGTGTAAGGCTTGTCGTTCCAGTTTTTGACCAACCTATACAAAAAACCTTATTTGGAAAGTTAAGTACTGTGTGGCAAAACAAACTTGATAAGTCGTTTGCAATGTTATCAGCAAAGATATTTATATCAGATAAGAAAACCTTCGCATCATTGACTTGTAACGTAAGTATTAGTTTATTATCGTTCACATCTATTTTGGCAAAATTAATCCATTCTGGAAGTCCATTCCAGCTCTGTGAGCATTCCAGACCATTTTCGGTTTTTCTTGCGGCATCATTATTTGAGCAGTCAAAGTTAATCATGCGACAAATATCACGAAGAATAATGTCAATCTGTTCACGTCTTAGCGCGCATGGTATTGTGCGAAAAATATTCATTTATAGTCTATAAGATATAATGTAGCCAAATAAGATCGTCTTGAAATGATTTAGTTAATCAGGAAATATTTTAGCGTTAAAGGAAATACACTAATTCTTAGCTGGTTAAAACTCCACTCTAATAGACCCAATAAACGTACGCGGAGCGCCCGGATTTATAAAAGATTTGTCATTTGCAGTTCCTGCGTAATATTGGTGATCCAATAGGTTTTCGACATTTAACTGAAAAGTTGTTTTTGCGCTTGCGATAGGCAATTTGTATTTAATCAATGCATCTACTCTGGCATATCCAGGTAGTTCAAAGCTATTCGCCATATCGCCTTCTCGTTGATCTTGAAAAAATACACCGGCACCAAGCGTTAAACCTCTAAGAGTTTCTTGCTGAAGATCGTATTTTGCCCAGAAACTACCGCCATTGCGTGGCACATTCCATAAGCGGTTTCCCGCGTTTGTACCTTTTCGAATAACCGCATCGGTATAAGCGTAGGATGCAATCAGGTGCAATCCTTCTGAAACTTGCCCTGAAATATCAAATTCGAACCCCTTGCTTTGAGCTTCACCAATAGCTTGGGAGAATCCGGTGCCAACAATGGGCACGCTCATATTTTGTTTTGTGAGTTGATAAAAAGCGAAGCTTGATATTAAACGATTATCGAAAAACTCAGTTTTGAAGCCAATTTCATACTGCTCTGCTGTTTCGGGTTGTATAATTTGACCATCCACACCAATCCCAGTATTAGCGGCGCCAAGTGATTCTACATAGTTGCCATAAATTGAGAGCCAATCCCAAGGTTGGTATAACAAACCAACACGGGGGCTGAATTTTTGGCTTTCAACATTTGAGAAATTCGCAGTGGCGTTTTCAAATGAATTTTCTGAAAATCCTCTGCCGTTCAATGCCCAATCATAGCGGCCACCGCCTAGAATATGCAGTTTCTCAAATAAGGTTATTTGATCTTGGAAATAGACCCCATTCCAGCTATCTCTTTCGTCCGCAAAAAAATTCTTTGGAGTATTCGCCAAGTTTACTCCAGATTGTCCATATACCGGATTGAAAATATTAATCGGGTTTACGATACCGCCAACAGCAACCGGTCTTAGACGCCATGAATCAATAGCCTGATTCCAACCGTAATAATCCCAGCCGACTAAGGCGTTGTGTTTTAGTCCCCACGTAGAAAATTTCCCGTTGATATTTACAGTGCCACCATAAGAATTAGCTTCTGCGGGGCCGCCGAAGAAGTTTCTGCGCAATAGACCGGTAGTTTCATTCAATACGCCTCCGGGAGCGGCATGTTGTTGATCTATCACCTCACGATTCAAATAATTGAACCGGGCGTTTATGCTCCAATTTTCTGAAAACGAATGATTGAGTGTTATAGCAGTGCTGTAAAGCGTGGTGCGGCTTTTGTCTAACTCGGGTTCTCCTAAAAATCGCGAGATAGGAATATTGACCGGGCGACGCGTAGTGGCACTTGCTACCACGCCATGATCTTCCAGACTATTTTCATCGGAATAAATAAAATCAAAGTCAAGTTGTGTTCTGTCGCTGATTTTCCATGTTAGTGACGGGGCGAGAAATACTCGATCCTTAAAATCGAAATCCCGGAAGGATTTTTTGTCCAAGTATTCAAAGTTGAGTCGGTACATCAAAGAGCCATCATCATTGATCGCACCAGTGGCATCGGCCAAAGTCTGATAAAGATCGTACGAGCCGAAGCGCTGTTCCAATGCATAGTAGGGTGTTGCTTGCGGACGTTTGGTTACAGCATTGATCATGCCGCCGGGTTGGATACGTCCATATAAGTTTGCCGCAGCCCCTTTGACCACTTCAATTCGTTCGATATTTGCAAGAGGTATTCGGGCGGTGTTCCATCTAAACCCATCAAGGTAATTGGCATATTGGGTGTTGAAGCCGCGAATCATGAATTCTTCACTAAATCCGCCAAACGTGAAACCTTGAAACGTACCGCTAACGTTTTTAATTGCGTCGCCGA
>JAGXRH010000021.1 GCA_018335975.1 Ignavibacteriales bacterium | reverse complement strand
GCCGCGGAAAAATTCACGGAAGTCGTACCCTTTGAACATAATTTCTTCAACAATCGAAAGTCCGCGGGGAATATCTTTGGAAAGGATACATTCGGTGATGGAAAAGAATATTTCTTCGTCAACAACATTTAGTGATTCACGCACTTGCGCTCCCGTCATCGTGGTACCGCACAGCGCAATGAGTTGGTCGAAGATGCTTTGCGAATCGCGCATTGAACCGTCGCTTTTCTTTGCGATAAAAAGCAACGCTTCGTTGTCAACGGTAATTCCTTCTTCGCTTGCAATAAATTTTAAGCGCGAAGTAATTTCTTCAATCGAGTTTCTGCGGAAATCAAAGCGTTGACAGCGAGAAAGAATGGTTGCGGGAACTTTATGAATTTCCGTAGTCGCAAAAATGAAAAGCAGATAGGGGGGAGGCTCTTCGAGCGTTTTCAACAAGGCATTGAATGCCTGTGTTGTGAGCATATGCACTTCGTCAATGATGTACACTTTATATTTTGCGCGTGTGGGATTGTAGCGCACTGTTTCCCGCAAGTCGCGAATTTCATCAATGCCGCGGTTTGATGCGCCGTCAATTTCAAATACATCAACGCTTCGACCTTCGGTGATTTCCAAACATTGCGAACATTTATTGCAGGGATTATATCCTTTTCTTTTTTCGCAATTGATTGCCTTTGAAAGTAATCGCGCAGTGGTCGTTTTTCCGCATCCGCGAGGACCGGAAAAAATGTATGCGTGTGCAATACGGTTTTGCGCAATTGCATTTTGCAAAGTTTTGGTTACGTGTTCCTGCCCGACAACGTCTTCAAATACGTCGGGACGCCATTTCCGTGCTGTTACGAGATAGGACATAGAAATAATTGATTATCGAAATTTTACGAATGGCAAAATGTTCTTCCATTTAACATTATATCTTCCACCTAGTAGATCAATCTTAACCCAATCGGAAAGTATATTCAACTTATGTAATATACTGATGACATCTCTTAAATCACGCTCAACATTACTTTTTTGAGTTGCTAGTTTTTCTTCAAGAATTTTGTTTTCAAGTTTACTTTTAAAATCATCTTTCGTAGTGAAATTAAAGTATTGATCATTTAATTCTTGAATTAACGCTACAATATCTATAAAGCCACCATCCAGTAGAAAACATTTTGTTAATTTTATATTGTAAGAATCCCAATCGTTTTGGCTTCCCAATGAAACTAGTTCTTTTCCGTTTTCCATTAAAGAGTAATCATAAATATTTACGACTTTTAAATCTCGAAGCAATAGAGAAACGTTCGCCAAATTACTCTTTAAGGACTTCTCCCATCTTCTCGTAATACTTATTGCTTCTAAAATTGCAGCATGAAAATTCGTCTTGTTTATTTCTTTTTGGTTATTCAAATCTTCGATTCGCTTTAAAATATTATAGATTTCATTAGGTTGAAGATCTCTATAATACGCATAACCTCTTTTGATTTCAACTTTTCTTGTTTGAGTGATTTGTGGAGATTTTGATTTTCTTATTTCAGAAACAGAACTTTCAGAAACTGACAATAAACCAACATTATCAACCCAAAAGTAATGCTTAAACTTTTCCAATTCATCTTTCGGTATTGCAAGATAAGATAAATCCGATTGAGTGAAATAACTTATAGCCTGACCAAATCCCGTCAAATATTCTCTACCAATAGCATTACTCGGTTTACATTCTATATTAGCTGTCTTTTTGTTTTTGAATTGAATAAAAACATCAGGTTCAGGAAATCCAGGTGAAAATCTGCTGACGAGTTCCACTTCATTTTTTTGCTTAAACCAAGAAGCAACAATTTGAATTACTTCACTATGAGTCATAAGAAGAAGATTTTTTAAAAATCAAAACGTAATCGTGATTGCAAATAAAAAAATTAGAACGAATTGAACGGAATTTCATTATGTTTTCGTTATTTTTTCTTGAAGAAGCAGAGCGTGTTATTTTAATTATCTTTGCAAAAAAATCAAATCCAGAATTTATCCCGGAAGAAGTTAAATAATAATCGAGAGGAATTGTTTTTCCTCCGGCTTTAAAATCTTCTCCAATTAAAACACAGAAAAATTTTCCGGGTTTTAGTAATTCAAAAACTCCACGAAACACTCTTTCGATTCCAATGAGAAAACCTTCTAACGTTGTTTCATTTGATAAGTCACCTTTTGCAAAACCATATTCTTCGCTGTACTTGACTAATTCACCGTACGGAGGATGCGCAAAACAAAAGTCGAAAGATTTTTTTTCAAAACCTAAATCTAAAAGTTTCATAGAATCACCGTGAACAATCTTTTGTTTTGTAATTGATTCGTGGAGATAAGGTTTATCAATCGGAATTTGTGCAGAGTACAGGTTTCTTTTTGCAATTTCAATTATTTTCGGATTCACTTCGACAGCAGTTCCAATTCTTTCCAAATGCGCGCTAACAATGAGTGAAGTTCCCGAACCACAAAACGGATCTAAAATTTTATCTCCTTTTTTAGAAAAACGCAACATACATTGTCGGGGAATTTCAACTGGAGAGTTTCCGTGAATACTATTTTGTGTCCATCCATAAGGATCGCGTTCTGGTGTGTCCCATACAGTTGAGAATTGAAGTCCCAATTTATCGTTGTACTCGCGCCAATTTCTTGGATCTAAATCGTTTACTTGTGCGTTTTCACTTTTAGTAACTTCTTCTTTGTTTGCTCTATAAATGACTGATGGTTCAGCAACGCCATTCTCGAAGATAGTCATCTTTACTTGATTATTGTTTTCCATAAAGAATCAGTTATACTTTCCCTTTTTTTCTTTTTTACTACTAAACTTTGGCTGTGTTAAATTGTTGATGATTTTTGTATTTGTTAAAATATCATCTAAATCCCATAAACAACTTGTAATTTCGTGACTTACTTGTTTTGCAACGAATCCTTTATAATCGCCTAATTTTTCTATACCATCAAGGGCATTTAATAATTTTTCACGAATTTCTTCTACAATAATATCTGTTGAATAAAATTCATGTTCGTCATCTTTCTCTTTAGTACGTTTTAGAAGTTTATTAATTGCTTCGTATCTTTTGTGCTGACTTAAATCAATAGGAATGGTTACAGTTTGTTGTTTCATAAAAATATGTAAATAAATAGTGAATCCAATAATCTACAAATTCGCAATATCGTTATACAAAATAAACGCCATCAACATCAAGAGCATATAAAATCCTGCTTGTTGTATTACCAATTTTACTTTCACGGGAATTTCTCTTCGGAAGATTGCCTCATAAATAAGAAACATCAAATGTCCGCCATCGAGCGCAGGAAACGGAAAGATGTTGATGATTGCCAAACTAATACTTAATAATGCAATAAATGTAAGAAATGGTTCTATTCCGGATTCGGCGGCTTGTGCGGACATTTGTGCGATGCGAACTGGTCCGGCGAGTGATTGTTTGAATGAAACGTTTCCTGTTGCAATCTGCCACAAATTGGTGTAAGAGATTTCGCAGATTTTAATTCCATATGCAATTCCAACAGGAAGTGCTTCTAATAAACCGTACTCGAGGCGTTTTGTCGGAACGCTATTTGCGGTGTCGAGTGTAATTCCAATTCTTCCTTCGGGAAGCACGGTAACGTTTGACGAATAAAATTTTCCATTTCGCTTCCATTCTATTTGAATTGTTTTTCCTGCATTGGAGTGAACGATTTCTGAAAGGGAAAAGAAATCAACTTCGTCGGAATTAATTTTTGTGATGATGTCGTTTGAGAGGAGTCCGATCTGTTCTGCAGGTTTTCCCGCATCAACTAATCGAACTTTCGGAAAAATTCCCATTGGAAAAATTCCGAATCCTTCCGAGAGATTTTTTCTATCAATCGGAATTGTGGTTTGTGTACCGCTTCGTTCGACAGTGAATTCAATTTGCTGATGTTCCGGAGTGTTCACGAGCGTAAGTTGCATCGTTTCAAAAATTTCATTCCAATTTGATACGGGGGAATTATTGATAGTAAGAATTTTATCGCCTCGATTCAAACCGGATTTCGCTGCAGCACTTTTTGGCTGTACGATAATTTGTGTTGTTTCATATACGGTTTTCCCTTGCGAAAAATTCACCCACCAAAAAATTCCGATTGCTAACAGGAGATTCATAATAACTCCCGCAGTAATTACAAACATCCGTTGCCACATCGGACGTGCGCGGAATTCCCAAGGTTTAGGAGTGTGTTGCAGAAAATCGGTATCAAAACTTTCATCAATCATTCCGTTGATTTTTACGAAACCGCCGATAGGAAGCCACGATAAACAGTAATCTGTTGCGTAATGCTGTTTGAATTTTTTTACATCCTGAATATCGAGTAATTCACGAAAATCATCAACAAGATTTTGGTCGGCAGAAAAAGTTTGAAAAATGGAATCACGAAACTCCTCACGGATGTGTTCGGGAAAATGTTCTTCATTCATTAATAACCGTACTTGGTTACGGGATTGCTCTCCGTCAACTGTGCGAATTTTCTGCTCGTTTTCTTCGATAGAAAAAACTTGAGTTAAAAAGTTCAGCGTTTCCTCGTGGGTGGATGTTATCTTCTCTTCCGAAAGTTTATTGTGAATCGAATGAAAAGTAATATGGCTCATTAACGTATTTCGAATATCTCGGAGAAACTTTTGTTGCAACCGTTTGCTTCCCCACTGAAAGCCAAACGCCCGCGGAGGAAATCCCAGCGAAAAGCGGTCCACGCGCATTCCGCTCAGTTTAGCAGCCAAAAAATGTCCGAGTTCGTGAATGAGAACGAGAATGCCGATTGCGATAATAAAAAAGAGTACTGAGTTTATAATTGCCATAATGTAAATTTAGTTTGTAAAAATTGTTTCATTGTATAACGCTAAAACTTGCTTTCGCGTTTCCTTATCTGAAGAAATAATTTGTTCGATAGTCGGCGACGGTAAAGGTGTTGAAAGTTCCATTGCTGCTTTAATGAGCGCAGGAATATCAAGAAAGCGGATTTTATTCTCGAGGAAGAGTTGAACAGCAACCTCGTTTGCGGCATTTAATATAGTGGGCGCAATTCCTCCTGTTTCTAACGCACGGTAAGCAAGCGAGAGACATTCGTATTTCTCCTCATCTGGTTCGTAAAAAGTGAGTTCACGCAATTGAGGAAAGTTGGCGCGGGGAAAAGAAAGAGGTTTTCTTTCGGGATAGTTCAATGCATAATGTATCGGTAGTTTCATATCCGGAATTCCGAGTTGCGCTTTTACCGAGCCATCCACAAATTCCACCATTGAGTGAATTATGGATTGCGGGTGAATGATTACCTCTATTTTTTCCAATGGTAGATTGAATAACCAATGCGCTTCAATTACTTCCAAACCTTTGTTCATCATCGTCGCGGAATCTATCGTAATTTTTTTTCCCATACTCCAATTGGGATGCTGCAGCGCTTCTTCGAGCGTTACATTTTCCAAATCCTCTTTCCGTAAACGAAAAAATGGACCACCAGAAGCGGTGAGAATTATCTTGGAAACGGTGGAAGCATCTTCACCGACTAAGCACTGAAAGATTGCAGAATGTTCGCTATCAATGGGAATAATTGTTGCTCGATGTTTCTGAACAAGTGAGGTAATAATTTCACCGGCAACGACGAGTGTTTCTTTATTTGCTAATGCGACTGTTTTTCCCCGTTCAATTGCTTTAATTGTCGGAACTAAACCGGCGAAACCGACAAGGGAGTTTACCACTATATCAACATCATCACGGGAAGCCACTTGGCATAAACCCTCCTCGCCAAAAAATATTTCTAAAGAGGAATCGTAAATCTTCTTCATCACGGAAGCGGAACACTCATCGGCAACCACAATTCCTTGTGGAGAAAATAATTCAATTTGTTCCCGAAGAAGGTCAAGGTTTGTGTGGGCAGTCAAATATTGTACACGAAATGCCGATGGAGTGCGTGCGGCAATTTCCAACGTATTTTTTCCAATAGAGCCTGTTGAACCGAGTATAGCGAGGTTTTTCACGAATCGTGTAGTTGTACTTTCAAAAAAGCACGAAAAAACTACAAAATATTGAAGTCAATAAAAAGCAGGACTCAAGAGGAGTTAATGAAATAACCTTAAAGAATGAATGTTAGACTTTCTTTTGACAGGAGAGGGATTCTTCGTACTTTCTTCCCGCTTTTTTTACCCTCTTAACCAATTTCCTTTTTATACCAATGGTCATTAGTATGACAGGTTTCGGCAGCGGAGAAGTGAGTGCACAAAACATCACCGCTCGCGCAGAAATCCGTAGTGTAAATAGTCGTTTTTTTGAAGTGAATATCCGCCTTCCCCGTTCGTTGGCGACCAAGGAAAATGATGTTAAAGAAATTATTCGGCAAAAGATCTCCCGTGGAAAAATAACGTTGAATATTTCGCTCGAGCATAATTCAGGCAATGAAATTCCTCTTAAAGTGAATCTCATCGCTGCGAAAGCCTATGCGAATTTGCTCTCAGAGCTCAAAGAAAATCTTCAATTGAAAGAAGATATTACGCTCAACCACATTCTTAAATTTTCTGAAGTGCTGGAAGCAGAGGAAACAGTTTCTCTTGACGAGGAAGAGTGGAAAGTAACGGAACAGGCGATGAACATTGCGTTACGGGAATTTCAAGATATGCGCACAAAAGAGGGGAGCGCTCTTAAGAATGATATGTTGCAACGAGTTCGATTTCTTGAAAACAGTATTACGGAAATTGAAAACCTTTCGAAAGAACGGAGGGAGTTAGTTCGTCAGCAATTTCAGAAAAGGATTGAAGAACTTCTCTCCGACCGTTCGATTGTTGATGAACGGCGGTTGGAATTTGAAATCTCGCTTCTCGTGGATAGACTTGACATAACGGAAGAATGTGTTCGTTTCTTAAGTCATATGAATTACTTTCGAACGCTGGTGGAAGGAAAAGAACCGGTAGGGCGTCCGCTTAATTTTTTACTGCAGGAAATCAACAGAGAAATAAACACGATCGGTTCCAAAGCGAATGACGCAACTATTGCGAAGAGTGTTGTTACCGTAAAAGAAGAATTGGAAAAAATCCGTGAACAATTGCAGAACATTGAATAATGCACCGTTCAAAACTTTTTGTTTTTTCCGCTCCGAGCGGTAGCGGAAAGACAACAATTGCGAGGGCAATTCTGCAGCGGCATCCCGAATTTGTGTTTTCCATTTCGGCTACCACCCGTAAAAAACGACCGAATGAAATTGATGGCAAGGATTATTTTTTTCTTTCGCAGGAGAGTTTCAAAAAAAAAATCACGGAGAACGAGTTTATCGAGAACGAAGAGATTTACGGCGATTATTACGGTTCTTTAAAAAAGCAAGTTGATGAAGCATTGCATCACGGTCAAAATATGGTTTTTGATATTGACGTAAAAGGCGCGCTGGCAATAAAAAAAACATACCCCGAAAATGCAGTTCTTATCTTCGTTGTTCCACCAACCGTAGAAATCCTGCGAGAACGTTTGCAGAAAAGAAATACAGAAGAACACGAAAAACTACAAAGGCGATTAGCGCGCGTACCGATGGAAATGGAAAAACAAAAAGAATTTGACCACATCGTGTTCAACGATGATTTGCAACGGGCAATTACCGAAACAGAGTTTATTATAAAAAAATATCTTAATCACTAATACGAACAGCAATGGCAATAATACCTATCGAAATTTCTGAGCTTGAAAAACGCGCGACGAATGTGTACGAAGCAATCGTCGTTTTATCAAAGCGAGCTCGTCAAATTAACGAAGAACAAAAAATTGAATTCAATCAACGACTCGAAGTCCTCCATTCAAAATTGCCGGAGGAAGATTCCGAAGACCTCGAACCACCCCCCTCTCCCGACCAGATCAAAATCGGAAAAGAATTTGAAAAATATCAGAAGCCGACAGAACGGGCAATTGATGATTTTTTAAATGATGTTTTGGAACACGATTACAAAGTTGTTGATACTGCCACTCCTACTCAGTTGATATGAAATAATGCTGGCAGGAAAACATATTCTGCTTGGAGTAACCGGCGGTATAGCGGCGATAAAAATTCCCCTCCTTATTCGGGAATTTAAAAAACAGAAAGCCGATGTACGCGTAGTAATGTCAAGAGCAGCAAAAGAATTTGTTACTCCTCTTTCCCTGTCAACTCTTTCCGGGCATACGGTAATTACAGAAATGTTCCCGGAACAAACAGCGCCGTCTGTCGCGAGTTCAACGTGGCATATAGAACTTGGAATGTGGGCGGATGTAACGCTCATCGCTCCTGCAACGGCGAATTTTCTTGCGAAGTTATCACACGGTATTGCCGACGATGCACTCTCAACGCTTATGGTAGCATTACGGTGCCCCGTTATCCTTTCACCCGCAATGGATGATGAGATGTGGCGTAATCCGATAACGCAACGGAACATCTCCTCCTTGAAAGAAGTTGGATATTGCGTTCTTCCCCCTGAAGAAGGAGAACTTGCAAGTGGACTGATAGGCATGGGACGTTTGCCGGAAATTCCTTCACTCGTTCAATTCACAAATAAGATTCTCGAAAAATCCAACCGGGATTTTCATAAAAAGAAAATTTTAATCACTGCCGGTCCCACGTATGAGCCAATTGATGCAGTTCGGTTTATCAGCAATCGTTCGTCAGGAAGAATGGGCTTTGCCTTAGCAAATGCAAGCGCTTTACGTGGCGCAGATGTTACGTTAATTTCCGGTCCATCGAATTTACAGACACCGCGAAATGTAAAACGGGTAGATGTTGAAACATCCGAAGAAATGTTCAATGCAGTTACTCAGTATTTTTCAAAGAGCGATGTAATAATAATGTCTGCGGCGGTTTCCGATTTTACACCGGTCAAATCATTTCCCCGGAAACTCAAAAAGGAAAACATTTCATCGGACACTTTTTCTCTCGAACTAAAAAAAAATAAAGATATTCTCACTCATCTCGGACAAAAAAAGAGAAAAGGTCAATTCCTTGTCGGTTTTGCGTTGGAAACCGATAATGAACTTGCAAATGCAAAACGAAAACTTCAGGAAAAAAATCTCGACCTCATTGTTTGCAATAATCCTTTGGAAGAGGGCGCAGGTTTCACCGTTGAAACAAACAAAGTAACGCTCATTGATAAAAACGGAAAAATAGAGAAGTTTCCGGTTTTGCAGAAGTTTGACGTTGCGAATGAAATTCTCGATTCGGTTCTCCATCGTACGAAAAAATATGGATGAGTATTCACAAAAATATGCGACGCTTTTGCGTTCCGTTCAACAGTTGATGAAGCAGGAATTTGAATTATCGAATGATGAAATTTATTTTGGAAATGAGAAAACATTGAAAACAAAAAAAAGTAACATAGTCGAAAAACCACTCCCATCAGTATCGGAAAACTGGAACGCCGCCGCCACATTAGATGAGTTGAATTCCCTTATCTGCAATTGCCTGAAATGCCCGTTAGGAACTACGAGAACAAAATTTGTTTTCGGTGTGGGCAACCCGAATGCCGACGTGATGTTCGTTGGAGAAGCGCCGGGGGCGGACGAAGATGCGCAGGGAGAACCGTTTGTTGGTCGTGCAGGACAGTTACTCAATAAAATTCTTGAATCTATTCAACTGAAAAGGGAAGACGTTTATATTTGTAATATTTTGAAATGCCGCCCCCCCAACAATCGCGACCCGCAACCTTCCGAGGTAGAGCAGTGCATTCCTTATTTATGGAAACAAATTGATATAGTCCAACCAAAGGTAATTATGTCGTTGGGAAGAATTGCCGCCCAAATGTTACTGAAGACAACCGATTCATTAACAAAAATGCGGGAACAGACATTACAATATCGCGGCATTCCGTTACTCGTAACATTTCACCCCGCAGCGTTATTACGCAATCCGAATTGGAAACGACCCGCGTGGGAAGATTTCAAAAAACTTCGGAGAATGTACGACGAATTTAAAACTACACCCTGATGGCTTCCAAAAAAGAAAAACAACTCGATATCAATAAAGTTTCTGCGGACGGCAAAGTGCTTCCGAATGCACTCGACGTTGAGCGGGCGGTGTTGGGTGCGATACTGCTCGAGCAAAACGCTTTAAACCGCGTGCTTGATGTCGTCAATGAAGAAGTGTTTTATTCTCCCGCGCATCGTAAAATCTTTCAGGCGATGATGGAACTCAACAAAAGAGGAAGCCCCATTGATTTGGTGACAGTAACCGAGTCGCTGGAATCTAAGCAATCACTCGAAGAGATAGGCGGAGCATATTATATTTCCGAATTAACTCAATCGGTAACATCAGCAGCCAATCTTGAAGCGTACGGTCATATCCTTCTCGAGAAGGCAATTCTCCGGGGAATCATCTCGAATTCGAATGAAGCAATTTCGATTGCGTATTCGGAAAAAGAGGATGCATTAACTTTGCTTGACCGAACCGAACAGCGGATATTTGAACTTTCGCAACACCGGTTAAAACGAACTGCCGTTGAAATGCATCTTGCCGTCCAACGAGTGATGGAAAAACTCGATAAGATGCATGACCAGCATGATGGAATTACCGGTGTTCCCACCGGGTTTTCCGAGTTGGATAATTTGACAGGCGGATTTCAAAATTCCGACCTGATTATTATTGCGGGAAGACCAAGTCAGGGAAAAACTGCTTTTGCATTAAACATCGCGCGGAATGCATCTATGTACGAAGAGAGAAGAACACCGGTTGCTTTTTTCAGTTTGGAGATGTCGCTGGAACAACTTGTTCTCAGATTAATCGCGTCAGAATCGCTCGTTGACCAAAATCTGCTCCGGCGTAATAAACTTCCGAATGAAGATTGGAAATTAGTAACCCGCGCAGTCGGTCGCCTTGCAGATTCTAAATTATTTATTGACGATTCTCCCACGATGACGATAATGGAAATTCGTGCAAAGGCGAGACGATTAAAAGCAGAGCATAATATCGGGTTGATAATTATTGACTATCTGCAATTAGTAAAAACGGACGAGAGAATTGAAAGCCGGGAGCAACAAATCGCCTTGATTTCCCGTTCGCTGAAAGCCCTCGCAAAAGAAATTGATGTTCCCGTGGTCGCGCTCTCACAGTTGAATAGAGCGACGGAACAAGCAAAAGAACGGCGGCCTCAATTATCCAATCTTCGGGAATCCGGCGCGATTGAACAGGACGCTGACGTTGTCATCTTCGTTCATCGTCCCGAATCGTATGGAATGACAGAAATTACCGACAAGAAGGGGAATAAAATTCCCTCCGAAGGGAAAGCAGAAATTATCATCGGAAAACAGCGCAACGGACCAACGGATGATATATTGCTTACGTTTGAAAAGCGATGGATGAGTTTTAAAAGTATTGATTGGTACCGTTCTGATGCTTCACCAATGCCTACACACGGAATTCCGTCGCGAGAAGATACGCCGTTTTAATTCTTACGGGTAGGTTTTTTATTTTCTCACTGTTCTCCACACTTTGCGGGGAAGTTCTCCTCTTTGCGAAAACCTTCCCGGAATCTTCAGGAACTCTCCAATCGTAATATTC
>JAGXRH010000020.1 GCA_018335975.1 Ignavibacteriales bacterium | reverse complement strand
ATCGGTGGTGTACTCCTGAGAAATGAGGAATTGGGAATTAAGAATGAGGAATGTAAAAATAAATATGGAGAGTTTGTAGCCCCGAACTTCAGTTCGGGGAACAAAACCAACCACACTTCCTTTGGCTTTAGCCAAATGACTAAAGTCAAAAAGAGATTTGAGTTTTGTAATCCACGAACTAAAGTTCGTGGCAATAAATGTTGAGGATAAAATTATACTCGAGAGGGAGAAGAGATGTTTCATAGGTGATGTCCTTTGGATAAATGGTGAAAGTGAATGAATAAAAAACTTGTTTGAATTGTTATGCTGCAATTTTGTGAATAACGCCTTGGACTTTAATTTCTTCGTCTTCGGTTATGGCAATCGTATCGTTCTGCCAGATAACATTAGGAATACTTTTGCGTATCGCGTTTATTCCATCGCGGGTTTCATTGGAACTGATGACCAGCACGCCGATTTCTGCGGAAAGAATATCAAGCCGTGAGTTTGTATCTTTAATCTGATTACTCAAATTTTTATCGAGAGAATCAACACGTTTGTTCAAATTTATATCTAGTGATTCAAGTCGTGAGTTTGTTTCATCAATACGTTTGTTGGTGTTCATGGATTCTTGACGTAATCCTTTGAGTTCAACGAGAATTTCTTTGAGTATATCGTCTGTCATATAATTTCTTTCACTCCAAAAATAAACGGGATGAAGTTACAAATAATTCGGGAAAATCAAAACGGTATTTGCCTCAGAGGTATATTCCTGAGCAATGAGGAATGACCCTTCGACTCCGCTCATGGTGACGATAAAAATGAAGAATGAGAAAATAAACATCCCCCACATTGTCATTCCTGCGAAAGCGGGAATCCACTTTCTCTTTTGCATAATGGATACCAACGTTCGTGGGTAAGACACATTGTTGTTTGTTGTATTATCGTTAATATGACTATTTGAGAGCGTGAGTATTTTTTTCATAGGAAATGTCCTTTGTAAATAATGGTGAAAGTGAATGAAAATTTTGGTTTGTTATTTTATTGTACTGTTTGTAAAACTTGTTGTTGAGTGAATCGTTTGCGTTCTGTCCTATCAAAATCGGAATCGAAACTGACTATTTGTAAATTGTATTTTTCTGCTGCAACATATTGGTAAGCATCATCAAAATCGAGGTTAAAGCGGGTGGCAACGGAGATAAGTTGTTCCGTATCTTCCTGATGAAGAGGAAGAATAAACATCCCTGCTTGGTCAATCATTTCAGAAACTAAAGAGCGGAATTTATCAAAGAGTCCTTCCTTAAAAAGTCTTACTCCAACAGAATGAAATGTAAAATCAGACGCGAAGAAATCGTTCACTTCAACGGTTGAAAGCGCATCTTTTGCTTCTTGTGCTTTGTTTTGGTCGAGAAGTATTTCGAGAAAAATGTTCGAATCAATCAGATATTTCACGGCTGCTTCATTCTTTCTTGTAGAATTTCGTGCTGAAGTTCGACAGACGTGTATTGGTCGCGTAAATGTTTTAATGCGCCCGCCCATTCAAACTTCGGTTTCTGCCTTTTTGTGTGCTGACTTTTTTCCCAAAGCGATTGAACAATCTGTTCAACTTCTTTTTGTAATTCCGGGGGAAGTTGTTGAATTTTTTCTTCGAGTGATGTTGTTGTTTCCATCTTGAGTTATGCTATTTCTGTTTGTAAAACTTGTTGTTGAATTTCTTTCGTTGTATAGTCCTCGTTATCGAAATCTTTTTTCAGCGGAATATTTCCCATCGCATGAATTTCGGATTCGCTCCAATATTGAACTTCTTTTGTTTCCGGAGAAAGAATAATTACCTCGACTTCACTTCCGAAATTATCAGGAACATTCATAATAATTTTTCCTTCTCGAACGGTTTTTGTTTCTCGCATTGCTATCATATGTCTTGTTTTTTTTATCGGTGAAAAAAGTATTCAAAGAGTGTTGTGCATACCGGACCATTGATAACTATCCAAAGCAATACCAATGCAATAAGAAGATTGAGTTTAAAATTTACTTTATCAAATGTTTCATCCTTGTTATTTGATGAGATTTTCATAGTATTGTTTTTTTCTTTGCATCCTCTTTGCCTACTTTTTCTTCGAGGATGTTGTAGAGTTCCAATGTTAATGTTGTTCCCATGCCGTTTTGCGTTTAATTTTCGTGAAGAAAATACAAATCTTTTTATTTGTTACAAACTAAAATTGCGGGAGAAATGGTGTTGGCATCGGTCAATGACTCATAGAGTGGTGTATTGCTGGGCAATGAGGAATGACCCTTCGACTCCGCTCAGGGTGACGATAAAAATGAAGAATGAGGAATGAGAAAAGAACCCTCCCCCACATTGTCATTCCCGCGAAAGCGGGAATCCACTTTCTCTTTTGCATAATGGATACCAACGTTCGTGGGTAAGACAGATTGTTGTTTGTTGTATTATCGTTAATATGACTATTTGAGAGAGAGTATTTTTTTCATAGGAAATATCCTTTGTAAATAATGGTGAGAGTGAATGAAAATTTTGATTTGTTATTGTTGTAATGAATGTAAAGTTTGCTGTGGAGTTATAATAAATTTTTAAATTCATCAACGGAAATTTGAGCATCTCTGATCAAGGAACGTAATAATCCTCTATCGAGTGTTTTGTGTTCAGGAATTGAAAGAGTTGTTTTCATTCCTTCTTTCTTTAAAATAATATGACGGCTGCTTCCACGTCGTTGCCGTACCCATCCGATTTTTTCAAAAGCGCGAATTGCTTCATTACCGGAAATGACAGGAAGATTACCCATTACACTTCTACTTCAAACACAAATTTCTCTTTCTTTTCCGGAAAAAGTTTTTCGTCCAATGCCGCAAGACATCCAATGATAGCATCGCGTATATTTTCAATTGCTTCTTCCAAGGTATTTCCTTGTGAATGACATCCGGGAATTGCGGGACAGTGCGCAACATAACCAAAGTCTTCGCCTTTTTCTATGATGATTCTGTAATTCATATCTGTAATTTATTATTATACTGTTTGCAAAACTTTAAAAATTATTTTGGTTGAGGATTTCATGTACTTTGGAGTAATCAATGTTTCGTACTTAATTTTCGTGAAGAAAATACAAATCTTTTTATTTGTTACAAACTAAAAATGCGGGAGAAATGGTGTTGGCATCGGTCAATGACTCATAGAGTGGTGTATTCCTGAGCAAGTGAGAAGTAAGAATGAGAAAAGAAACATCCCCCACATTGTTATTCCCGCGAAAGCGGGAATCCACTTTCTCTTTTGCATAATGGATACCCGCCGGAGTTTATCCCGTCTTGAACGGGACGGGTAAGACACATTGTTGTTTGTGTAGCCCCTCCCAAAGGGATGTATTCGCAGAACTTCAGTTCCACTACAGCGGACAAGTCGGGGAAGAAATGCAAACCCACTACCTTTGGCTTCAGCCAAATGACTAAAGTCAAAAAGAGATTTGAGTTTCATTCTCCACGACTTGAAAGTCATGGAAATAATAGTTGTGAATGTGTATAGATGTTTCATAGTGAAGTCCCTGTGATTAATGGTGAGAAAAAATTGCAGAATGAAATTGTTGTGAAAAATTATTTGATTAATCGAAACCCTAAATTAACTTGTTCAAAATGTGTATCGCCGGTGAATACATTGTTTATTTCTTGTTCCTGCATAATAACGAATGAGGTAAAATCTGTAAGGGAAATATCGGGCTTATCGCTGTACCGCATTAAAAGTTGCACTGCTTTTTGATACAGCGTTCTCTCGGCGGAAACAATGTGTAATAATCCACGTTCTGATTTTTCATTCACTTTGCGAATCCATTGCAGAGTGCGATTATGACCGAGAGACAATCGTAATGCAGTAATTGTTTCCATCAGGACAAAATCACTCGTAACAATTTTATTCCCTCGCACAAGAACGGAATTTTTATAGAGATGTATCGCTTTTTTGTGGTAAGCATCTTTATCATCGCTAATGGCAATCCAACCCCACGTATCCACAAAGATTTTCATCGCTGTTGTTTTTTCGGCGTTCCATACAAATAGTGGTCGTGTTCGTCTGCGCCATCAATGAGTGTACCGCTTCCCACGGCAATGAGTTCTTCTAACTCGCGTAAATCGTTCGGTTCATTTGCGCGTTTTTGATTGAGCAGTGATTGAATAAAGGAAGCAACTTTTTGTTGTTCGTTTTCATCTAATTGCATCAGTTGTTGTTCTAACTGAAGGTGTGTTGGTGATTGTGTCATAATAATATTTCCTTCCCGAACGGTTTTTATTTCTCGCATTGCTGTCATACTATTGTATTTTGCCGAACGTTTCGTGTTTAATTTTCGTGAAGAAAATACAAATCTTTTTATTTGTTACAAACTAACACCATGAGGAATTGAGAATGAAGAAGGAGTAAATGTTTTTTCATAAAAATTTCCTTCGGGGAAATAAAAGAACGCCGGGAACAAATGAAAGGCACCTCTAAAAACTCTCTACGAGTCATAGACAAAAATGAATTTAAACGCTCCCGAAGGGATGCCTTTGGCAAAAGGACACAAAGCAGGCACAAAGGTCGCAAAGTATTGAATGTATTGCTCTTGGTGTTCCTGGTGAAAATACTTTGTGCTCTCTGTGTTTTAAAAATATAGTTTTTAGAGGTGCCTTAAATATATCCGCGTTTTTGTATAGCCCGACAGATGGAAAATAGCCCGATAAAAAGCAGTTAGGATATAGGAATTACGGTTTTAGTTACAAATAGGTTCCCTTGTACACTTCGGGGGATGTCCCGGAACAGTGGGGGGAGTTCCTGCTCACTTCGGGGGATGTCCCGGAACAGTGG
>JAGXRH010000019.1 GCA_018335975.1 Ignavibacteriales bacterium | reverse complement strand
CTTTCTTTAAAAGCAGTGCGCTCATATCCTGTGCTAACGCGGCTTCCCCCAGCATAATCGGAACAATCGGATGCTCGCCTTCTAATATTTTGAATCCGAGTTTTACAATTTCTGTGCGGAAGTATGCAGTGTTCTCGTGCAGTTTTGTAACAAGCGATGTATCGTTGGAAAGCAATTCAAAAGCGGCTTTCGCTCCAAACACAATCGAGGGAGGAAGTGAATTGGAAAATGTGTACGGTCGGGATTTCTGACGTAAGTAGGAAACAATTTCTTTCGATGAAGCAATGTATCCTCCCGCCGCGCCGCCAATTGCTTTTCCAAGCGTTCCGGTAATAACATCAATTTTTTTCAAAACGCCTTTTACTTCCGGCGTTCCTCTTCCCCGTTTTCCGCAAACACCAATTGCGTGCGAATCATCAACAAACACCATTGCGCCATATACTTTTGCGAGTTCAACAATCTTATGCAGATTTGCCAAATCGCCTTCCATACTGAACACACCATCCGTTACTACAATCTTGAAACGGTAATTTGCATTTTTATCTTCGCTCAATAATTGTTCGAGATGGTTCATATCGCCGTGGTTGTATATTTTTTTATCAACGACTTCCGATTTGCAAAGCCGTTGTCCATCAATAATACTTGCGTGATTTAACTTATCGCTGTACAAAACATCTTTATAATTTTCAAACCCGAGTTTTTCGTTGATAAGCGATGCAAAGAAACCTTCATTGGCGGCGAAGCAGGAGGAGAATAAAATCGCATCTTCCGTACCAACAAATTTTGAAATTGTTTTTTCCAACTCGTAATGAATATCCTGCGTCCCACAAATAAACCGAACCGATGCAACACCGTAACCGTATTTTTTTATTCCCTCAATCGCGGCTTGTTTTACTTTCGGATGGTTCGATAAACCGAGATAATTATTCGAGGCAAGCATAATGACCTCTTTGCCTTTAATCTTCACCCGACCTGATTGCGGACTTTCAAACGCAGTTTCGTATTTGAATGTTTTTAAATCTCGAAGTTGTTTTAACTCACGAGTAATAAGTTCGGGAACGCTTAGCATATTCTTTTCAATCTAAAATCTAAAATCTAAAACCTATAATCTCTAATCTAAAAATTGCTTACGGTTTCAATAATACCTTTAAGGCATCGCCGTTTTCAATTGCGGCAAAGGCGTCTTCAAATTTTTCTATCGGAAATTGATGAGTGATAAATCCGGTTTGCATAAATTTTTTCGCTAATCCCTTCTTGAGCAGTGTGCGCATCAAATCCCACGAAGAAAAAACGCGGCGACCGATAATTCCGTGGATCGTAACTCCTTTGAAGATAATATCTTTCGCAAAATCAATTTCCATTTTTCCGAACGGTAATCCGAGTAACGAAATGGCTCCGCCATTTCGCACAATTTGAAATGCATCTTCGTACGCTTTATAACTTCCCGACATTTCCAACACTGCATCTGCGCCGGCATTGTTTGTTACCTTCCGCACCGTTTCGTACAACTTGATTCTTTCTTCCGGAGAGGCAACATCGAAACATTCGGTCGCCCCGTATGCTTTGGCAAGCCGGAATCGTTTCTTCACTAATTTTTCGTGAGTAAAATCTCCGTGCGAAAAATCCGAAACAAATATTTTTTTTGCGCCGCACATTTTGGCAACCGCCGTCGCCATTAATCCTTGCACGCCGCAGCCAAGCACGACGACGGTCTTCCCTTTCACCGGAACCGATTGTATCGTGTGTGTCGCATTACCCAACGCATCCATAAAGGCGATAATTTCAGGGGGAATTTCTCCCTTCCGAAACAGAATGATATTCTCCACCGGAACGACAACATACTGCGTGAATGCTCCGTCATCGTGAACCCCTTTGATTACGGTATTCTGACAAACATGCTGCTCGCCGAGTTTACATTGATAGCACGTATTATCAGTAATGTGCATCTCTGCGGAAGAATAAAATTCTTTTTCCAAGAATTGCACGAAGCGAGCATCTTTTTCTTTCGCCTTCACCTTCGAGAGTTGAAGGAAGAAATCACGAACGAATTTTTCCTTACCGTATTCTATCTGTACTTTTTTGAGAAGAAAACTCGTTGCTCTTTTGCCGGTACCAATAATTTTTCCGCAAAATTCATGACCGATGATAACGTTTCGAGTCTTGACAACCGACATCTGACGACGTAAGGAATCTTTGGAGTGATAAATTCCGACATCTGTTCCACAAATTGCGCCGTAGAGTACTTGCAGTTTCACATCGGTAGGTTTTATAATTTGCGGTTCGTCACGGTCAATAAGTTGTAATCCTTTTCCCCAATCTTTATCGGGAAGCGGCGTAGGTTTTACTATTGCTTTCATAGGTTGTTTTTTATGCGTGAGAGGATGAATACATTTCCCGAATACGATGCTCGTATTCTTGCGTCATTTCAACATTTCTCCGTTTCATTACGATGCGAGCGGTTTCCACTGCCTGTTGTAATCGGTACCGTTCAAAACTTGTCCCCCCGCCCCACGAAAAATTCTCAACAAACTTCGGAGGAAAATCTGCGCCGAAGATATTTGCAAACGCCCCAACGATTGTTCCAGTGTTGAGCATGACATTGATTCCGGTTTTTGAATGGTCTCCAATCACCGCACCAAGGAATAATTGCTGTGTGTCAATCTCTTTGTTCCTGATGCGCACGCGGATAGTTCGGTAATTATTTTTCAAATCACTCGTGTTCGTATCTGCGCCAAGATTCACCCAACTGGCTAAATAGGAATGGCCAACGTAACCGTCGTGTTGTTTGTTCGAATGGGACTGGATGATACTCGCTTCAACTTCACCGCCAATTTTACACCATTCGCCGATAGAAGTGCCGCCATAAATTTTCGCTCCCGCTTTAATTAAACAATTATCGCCGATAAACAGTGGACCCACGAGTACAGCGTTCGGCATAATGGTAACGTTATTCCCAATCACAATCGGACCATTTTCAGCATCGAAAACAACGCCGGGTTTTATATTGCAATTTTTTCCAATCGAAATGTGCGATGGATTGACGAAATGAACGCCGGTGATTTTTTTCGGTTTGACTTTCTTCATCATTTCGAAATCTTCTTCAATCGCTTGATGATTGAAGTGAATGATGTCCCACGGATACGAATGGAAATTTACGTTCACTTCTTTTTCTTCCATCTTGTTCCATTGCTGCAGTGTGTTTTTCTTCTTTGCGCCTTTTCCTTTTGCTGAAGAAAGAAAACTGAGATTGATTTTCGTCGCCGCGACAACTCCGTTACAGATAAAATTGACCTGTGCGTTTTTTTCTTTGAGAAGCAGCGAAGCAAACTCTTTCGTCATTTGCACACGGGCATTGATAAACACCAACTCATCTTCCGTTTCAGAAAAATTCAGCGGTTGATGTTCTTCAAAAAAAGAACGCATTTGTTTCCTGTTGACAACGCTCCACTGCGCCTTCGGGAAAAAAGAAACGATTCTTTCCCCCAGCGACGAACATCCGCTTCGTAATTCACTCACGGAACGAAAATAGACAAGCGGAAAAAAATTCTCGAACGTTATATCTTCAAAAATAAAAATTTGCATAACCCGTAAATAAAAAAACGGAATGGGCGAAATACCATTCCGTTACTATTCATACAAACAACGAACACAGAATTAGGAAACGGTTGCTTCCGCTTTCCTGCCGTATTTTTTATAGAATCGTTCCACACGTCCTTCCGTGTCAACAATTTTTTGTTCGCCCGTAAAGAACGGATGGCAAGCGGAACAAATTTCCACTTTGATATCGCCTCCGGTTGAACGGGTAACAAACGTGTTTCCGCATGTGCAGACCACACGCGACATTTTATATTTTGGATGAATGCCTTGTTTCATAAGTGTATTTCTTTCTGAATGAATGTTAAACTTCCATTATTTCTTTTTCTTTTTTTGCAAGCAGTTGGTCAACTTCCGCAATATGCGTGTCAGTCATTTTTTGGACATCCTGTTCTCCCCGCTTTCGTTCATCTTCCGAAAAATGTTCCTCCTTCTCTGCTTTCTTCAGATGTTCCAACGCATCGCGACGTACGTTTCGGATTGCAACTTTACCTTCTTCACCGAATTTTTTTGTGAGTTTGACTAACTCTTTTCGCCGTTCTTCATTCAATGGCGGAATTGGTACGCGAATGATGGTTCCGTCATTTGCCGGATTGAAACCAAGATTCGCGGAGAGAATTGCTTTTTCTATCGGTTGAAGCATTCCCTTCTCCCACGGTTGAATTGCAATCATATGAATATCGGGAATGGAAATATTCGCGACCTGATTCAGCGGCATCATTGTCCCGTAATAATCAACTTTGACGCCATCAAGTAATGCCGTGGTCGCTTTTCCGGTTCGTATTTTTGTTAATTCCAGCCGAACTGTTTCAACGGCTTTC
>JAGXRH010000018.1 GCA_018335975.1 Ignavibacteriales bacterium | reverse complement strand
ACGCATTTTTTTTTTTTGTAATGCTTTCCATTGAGAGACGGGCGAGAACATAATCCATTGTGTAAACTGACGATTCTGTGAGTAAACGGCAGGTTTCGATGAGCGAATGGTAAAAAATAACTTTCTATTGCATTGTTTTTACAGATTTGCTTGTTGATTATTTTTATCAGTAAAACGATATCAATTTTTTCCAAAAAATGAGCTCCACATACGTTTTTCCTTGTTTTTGCGCAATTTTCACAGTTACAAATCATTTCCGAACTTGTCCGGATGCCATCTGAACATGTCTGGAAACCATTTACACTTGTCCGGAAACCATCTGCACCTGTCCGGAAACCATTTACACATGTCCGGAAACCATTTGCACCTGTCTGGAAACCATTTGCACCTGTCCGGAAACCATTTGCACCTGTCCGGAAACCATCTGCACCTGTCCGGAAGCCATCTGCACATGTCTGGAAACAATTTACACATGTCCGGAAACCATCTGCACCTGTCTGGAAACCATTTACACCTGTCCGAAAACCATCTGAACATGTCCGAAAGTCATTTACACATTTCCGGAAGCCATTTACACCTGTCTGGAAACCATTTGCACAAGTTCAGATGTCATTTGTAGATGTGCAATTACTATTCTGATTTGTTAAGTTACCTTCCGCAACTTTCCCGGAATCTGATGTAACTTCCTCCTCACAGCATACGCATGTTCCGTAATCTCTGCAACAGGCATCCACCCCTTCTGAACATCTGCGAATGTCGAGTGCGGGTGTGCAATTCCCGGCGTAACATTCCGAGACCTCTTCTGTACCTTCTCCACAACTTCGTAACATTCGGATACCCCGGTTGTAACATTTGCAGAAGAGAGGTAGAGTTTCCCGAAAGGGAGGAATACTTGTGCAACTGCTACCGGAACATTTGCAGAAGGGAGGAGAAGCCTTTGCAAAACCTAACCATCGTCGTGGTGAGCGAAGTCGAACCACAATAATTTCAACAAAAACGACATCTCGACTTCGCTCGATGTGACGATTTTATAGTTTTGCAAAGGCTTCGAGGAATATATTTCTACTTTACGTTTAGAAGTGGTGTCATGGCTTTCGAATTGACACTGGAGCGGTGGAGAAAAAAAAATCCCACGCACGTTGTTGTAAGTGCGTGGGATTCATTATCAAAAGAGTGTATTGAGTTACTTCAACAACATCAATTTCTTTGCGTCAGAAAATTTTCCATTGTTAGCCGTGAGGCGATAAAAATACACTCCACTAGAAAATGCGCTTGCGTTAAATTCAAGTTCGTGTTCACCTTCTTCAAGTTGTTCGTTATTCAAAAGCGTTGTTACTTCTCTACCAAGTATATCATACACTTTCAGTGATACAACACTACTGACAGATAACTGATAACGAATAACCGTAACGGGGTTAAATGGATTCGGGTAGTTTTGGTATAACGCGAATTCATTCGGAATCTCTGAAGTATTCGGTTGGAAATATTCAATTTGTTCTTTCGCAAACGGACGACGGAGGAATGGAACGCGGAACAATTCGACCGTGCCGGTAAATTTTAAACGTCCATTTGCAACAGTATCTCCATTGGAAAAGGAAATCGTATCTGCATATCCATCGTTTATCGCCTTCAACGTTTTGCGAAGCGTTTCCAACATCGGAGCGCCAACATAAGCGCTGTCGCCGTTAGAAAGTTTTTTCGTTTTGTAATAGGTGAGCAGACTATCTATCCGTGCATACATCTGTACCAGCGATAAATCGTTAAACGGATTTCCAAAGTTTACATAGCGCAACGATGCAAAGCCGGATGGAGTTACTTCGGAAAGACTGGAAAGCACGTTCAGTTTAAAGGTGCTAAACTCCTGCGCAAACGGATTGGTATAGGCAAGCGCATTGGGTTTGAGTTCTTTCACAAAAATTTTCTTTTTGCTTGCTCCTGCTTTCCTTACGGAATCGAACGGAGAATTATATGCAGAATCGGTGTGCAGAACGGAATAAAATTTCCCCATATCCGTGCCTTTCTTGTACCGTATCCATCCGTAGAACTTTGCGGTTTCTTTCGGCTGCGCTATCCCAACAACCATACCGCTTTTTCCACCCGAACGAAATACTGCCGTATCGCGCCAGTTCGCAACATTCGGAAGAATTGCAGGCGCTCCTTTTTTTGGTTTTAATTTTATTGGTTTTCTTGCGAGCGAAGTATCTACGCGGAATGTGCGGAATCGAGTAGTGTCGTTCAGCGCAAAAGTAACGCGGATGGTTTTATGCGAAGTAACATTCGTAAACGTATAAGATGGCGATTGTCCCGCAAATACATTATCAACATATATGCTATCAATTCTGTAACCGGGGTATCCACTTCTGGTAGTAAAGGTGTACGTTTTGCTTGCGCCATTCGCTACAGAAACAACTCCCGACGGAGAAATGCTGCCGTTGCTTCCTGTCGTGGCACTAATGGTGTACGGTAGTTGTTGCGGGTCGTCGAAAGAAACAAATCCTCTTCTGCTGCTTCCATAAATATTAGTGTACTCGCCCGCGACATAAATTTTCCCTTCGGAAAAAGATGCACCGAGAGCAAAAATATCAGAGTTGGAGTTCGGGTCCCAATCTGTCGCTAATCCGGTAGATGCATCGAGTGCGGCTACATAATTTCTATCCTCATTTCCAATATAGCTGAATCCACCTCCCGCATAAACAGTAGAGCCGGAAACAACTAATGCTTGAACCCACAGGTCTGCGCCCGGATTCCACTCTGTTGTTAATCCTGTTGAGATATCTATCGCGGCAATTTTATTTCTGGAAGAATCCCCGATATTTGCGAAGTCTCCGCCGACATATACGAATGAAGAAGTTGCTGCGAGTGCGTACACTGCATAATCCGGATTGGGATTCCATTGTATTAGATTTCCTGCATTATTATATGCCGCAAGATAATTTCTCGTACTATCTCCAAGCAAAGTAAAATACCCTCCAACATACAATGTTGAATTTTTCACGGCAAGCGAAGTGATATTTGAATTGGGTGATGGATTCCAACCGGTTGCTGTTCCTGTTGCGCTATCAAGTTCAGCAAGATATTTTCTTGATGCACCCCCAATGGAAAAGAAATATCCGCCGGCGTAAATTTTTCCATTGTCAGTCGTAATCACATCTACCTCCTCATCAGGGTTTGGATTCCAGTCTGTTGCGATCCCGGTTATTCCATCGAGTGCGGCGAGATAATTTCTTGTTTGTTCGCCAATGGAAGAAAATAAACCACCGGCATAAACAATATTTCCTGAATGTGTTATTGAATAAATGACATCGTTCGCATTTGGGTCAAAGTCTGTAACAGAACCAGTAGTTGTATTGAAGGCGGCAATGTTATTTCGTGTTTCTCCTCCGATGCTTGAAAAGTCTCCGCCAATAAAAAGTGAAGAGCCGGAATAAACTAAGGCACGCACATCATCATTCGCGTGTTGAATCAGATTTGATACTACGCCTGAAGTTCCTACCGCTGCAAACCGTTTTCTCGAAATTCCTCCAACTGTTGAAAAACTTCCACCGATGTAAATTGTCGTATCATTGAATGCTATTGAGAGTACAGTATTATTGACAACCGGATTCCAACTTGTAGGTACACCAAGCGAATCTATTGCCGCAATCTTCGGATGGGAAGTACTGTTGACGTTATTAAATGCGCCGCCGATATAAATTAGATTTCCTTCGACAGCAATCGTATTGACCGTGCCACTTGCGTTTGGATTCCAACTTAAAACTGAACCAGAAAGCACAGAGAGAGATGAAATTCTATTTCGGGTAAGTCCACCAATTGCTGTGTATGAGCCGCCAACATATAATGTCGTATCAGAAATTGCAAGTGCGTTCACATCGTTATTTGCATTTGCCTGCCAACCAGAGAGAGTTCCAGAAATCGTACTGAGGCAAGCAAGCCGATTTCGTTGTTCGCCATTTATGGTGTCGAATGAACCGCCGACAAAAATTGTAGTATCGGACACAGAAAGTGCCCG
>JAGXRH010000017.1 GCA_018335975.1 Ignavibacteriales bacterium | reverse complement strand
TTTAATCTGCTGTGCATCACTACCACCCGCTCGTGCCCGTTATAATCCTTTATACTACGAACGTTTCCATATCCGGCGATTGAAAATATTCTCTTTACTTCGTTGCTTTGATTGTATGCAACCTCGACAAAGATTATTCCATTTTCTATCAATAGATTTTTCCCGACTTCAGCAATTTTATGATAGAAAGAATATCCGTCTGCATTATCGGTAGTTGCAATATGCGGTTCAAAATTCTTTATTTCCGGTTGTAACATTTCAAATTCACGTTGGGAAATGTACGGCGGGTTGGAAACGATGACATCAAAGGTTTGGGTTTGGAGGTTGGTGGTTGGAGAAAGAAGAATGTTTTCCTGGAAAAATTGAATCTTATCTTCTACGTCATTTCTTTTTGCATTTTGTTTTGCAACGTCCAGCGTATCGTTACTTACATCAATGGCTATAACTTTCACATTCGCACAAAATTTTGCCAGTGCAATTGCAATATTCCCGCTTCCCGTTCCGATGTCGAGAATATTTATGGTTTTATTTTCGGAAATGGTTGTACAAATACTGAGAACTTCTTCTACAAGAATTTCCGTTTCGGGGCGGGGAATGAGGACGCGGCTATCAACAAAAAACTTCAGCCCGTAAAAATCCGTTTCCCCGAGAATATATTGCAGCGGTTCATTTTGTATTCGCCGTTGAAAAAAATATTTGAAATGTGCGAGTTCTTCTCTCGTTAACGGCTGTTCAAAATTGGTGTAGAGTTGAACGCGGGTGAGATTAAGCGCGTGGGCGAGAAGGAGTTCAACGTTCAAACGGGGATTCTCCAAGTTTCGCTCTTTCAGATATTCCATTCCCCAATTGATGAGTGAAAGAATTGTCCACGTTTGCGGCACTGTTCCCGCACTCATTGTTTGTTCCTTTTATAGACGAGCACTTGCCACATCATCGTCGAGTTTGAATACACGTGCGAAAAATGTTGTCCTGCAATCCACGTTTGCAAATCGTTCGGCTCGTGATAGAATGGCGTAAATTTCATGCGGAAAAGTTTTGTCATAAGAATTCCTGATTTCACAATAAAGCGAATGAGGAGGGAATTTTTTGGAAAAGAAACTGCATACACTTCTTTCGCCTTTGCTGTGGATTTCTCAATTAACGTTTTCGGGTTTTCGTCGCAGCACAACACTTTATCCAAAATCGTAACGTCGGTTTGCGGAATCGAACGTTCGAGCGTTGCAAAATCTCCATGATGAAATGTAATGTTGTTTTCTTTTCCCGCTTCTTTCGCGATTTGTTTTGCAACGTGTAACATTCCTTCCGAAGCATCAACACCGATGGCGCTCGTTCCTCCCTTTTGTAAAAACGTGAGAAGCAAGCCTGCCGCGCCGCAACCGATTTCTAAAAATGTTTTAGGTGGAAGCGAACCATTGCCGTCCAACGCTTTAGTAATTCCTTCCACGAGTAATTGTTGCGGATTATCTAACCCTTTTTTCCGAAACTGTTTGGCGTACCGTTTGGCGCGTTGGGAAAAAAAATGGTCTTTCGCCTGTGTATGTTCAGAAGAGCAGCAGTTCAATCAGGTGTAGTTTGTAAATTGTAATTAGTAATTTGTCAGGTGGTTGTGGTGAGTTGTTCGAGTTGCCGCAAATCGTCCACCGTATTCACGCCCAGAACCTCATTTGCGTCGTTCACTTTTACCGATGCAACAGGAAGATTGTTTTTCCAAAAATATCTGAAGACGTCCGTGAGATAGTATTCCTGTTGCGCATTATTCGGCGTAATGTGTTTCAACGCTTCGAACAATTCTCTCTTTTCGAAAACATAAATTCCGGAATTGATTTCGCTCACTTTTTTTTCTTCTGCGGTCGCATCTTTTTCCTCGACTATTTTTTGCACGTTTCCGTTTTGGTGGTGAATGATTCTGCCATAGCCGAAAGGATTTTCTAATTCTGCGGTGAGTATTGTTGCTGTGGCGTTCGTCGCATAGTGGGTATCGAGAAGTTGGCGCAACGTTTTTTCCGAAAGCATTGGAACATCGCCGGAAAGCACAAGTACGGTACCGGCAAAATCCGCAAGCGATTTCTCTGTTTGCATTACAGCGTGTCCCGTGCCAAGTTGTTCATTCTGTTCAACAAACGCAATGTTGTTCTGAGAAAAATATGTAGTTGAAATAAATTCCCGCACCGCATCTTTTTGCCAACCGATGATGAGAATTATTTTTTGCGGAGAAAGGTGCAATGCAGTTTCCACAACGTAGCCGAGCAACGGTTTGTTGTTGAGTTCGAACATCACTTTCGCTTTGTCGGGATTCAACATTCGTTTGCCTTTGCCCGCGGCGAGAATGGCGATGGAGAGATTTTTAGATTGAAATTTGGGATTTGTCTTCATCTTTTCCCTTGTAAAAATTCCTCTGCAAGTTTTACATCTTCTTCACTACCAATGAAAAGAGGTACCCGTTGATGAAGCGCTTTCGGTTGTACTTCTAAAACTCGTTGAAATCCTGTACTACTGCTTCCCCCCGCGTGTTCAACGAGCATTGACATCGGATTTCCCTCGTACATCAAACGCAATTTTCCTTCGGGATTTTTTTTGTCGCCGGGGTAACAGAAAATACCGCCATACAATAAGGTTCTGTGAAAATCGCCAACCATTGTTCCGATGTATCGCAAGGAGTATGGACGGTTTGTTGCTTTGTCTTCCTGTTTCAAAAAATCAATGTAGCGTTTCATCCCATCGTCCCACTTTGCGTAATTGCCTTCGTTGATACTATAAATTTTTCCTTTCTTTGGAATCGTAATGTTTTCGTGCGAAAGTAAAAACTCGCCGACCGTCGGGTCGAGCGTAAATCCGTGAACGCCGTTGCCTGTGGTGTACACAAACATTGTGCTTGTTCCGTAAATAACATATCCCGCCGCAACTTGATGAATTCCTTTTTGCAAACAATCCTGAATCGTTCCGTTGCCTCCCGGTGAAACACGTTTGAAAATACTGAAGATAGAACCGAGCGTTATGTTTGCGTCAATGTTGGAAGAGCCATCGAGCGGGTCAAACAGCAAAACATATTTTCCTTTTTTATAGTTTTCGGGGATTTGCAGAATGTCCTCGTTTTCTTCCGAAGCCATTACGCAGAGATGTCCGCCGTGGTCCATCGCTTTGTAAATTGTTTCGTCGGCATACTCGTCAAGTTTTTTTACTTCATCGCCGCTGGTGTTCGTTGTTCCCGCCGCGCCGAGAATATTCACCAATCCCGCTTTGCTCACTTCGCGCCATACAAGTTTTGCCGCGAGCGATAAATCGTGAAGGATAGCAGAAAATTCTCCGGATGCGCCGGGATGTTTTGCTTCTTGCTCGTTGATGTACCGTTCGAGCGTCATAAATTTTTGAGGTGAGGGCATAAATGTTTTTCCTAAAATTATTCGCTGAAAAAGTAGAAAATGATTAGTAAAGAAACAAGAGAAAAACTAAAAAAGGCAACTCGTTCAAAGTTGCCTTTTGTGTTTATCGAACGAAATGGAATTTCGTTCTACACATAATCCTCCATCGGCACACAACTGCACACTAAATTTCTATCGCCGTGTGCGCTGTTCACCCTTCCAACTGAAGGCCAGAATTTTCTCACGCGATTATGTGGAGTTGGATATGCGGCTTTCTCGCGTGTGTATGGAAAATTCCAATTGTCGCTCGTAACAACATCGGCAGTGTGTGGGGCATTTTTGAGAACGTTATTTTCTTTCGGATACATTCCGTTTTCAATTTCTTCAATTTCTTTTCTGATGGAAATGAGCGCATCGCAAAATCTATCGAGTTCATCTTTCGGTTCGCTTTCCGTTGGTTCAATCATCAACGTTCCAACAACGGGAAACGAAACAGTCGGCGCGTGAAATCCGTAATCCATCAAACGTTTTGCGATGTCTTCCACTTCAATTCCCGCAGAAGTTTTAAACTCTCTGCAATCCAAAATAAATTCATGCGCATTGCGTGCGTTTATTCCTTTATATAAAATCGGGTAAAATTTTTCCAAACGTTTCGCCATATAATTCGCATTGAGAATTGCAAATTGCGTTGCGTGTGTTAATCCATCGCCTCCCATCATTCGCACATACGCCCACGAAATAACGAGAATACTCGCACTTCCCCACATCGCAGAAGAAACCGCATTGCAATTACTGTCTTCGGAAAATAAATTCACATTCGACGGAAGAAACTCCGCAAGTTTTTCATTCACACAAATTGGTCCCATTCCTGGACCGCCTCCGCCGTGGGGAATACAAAATGTTTTGTGCAAATTGATATGACACACATCCGCGCCAAGTTCTGCGGGACGACACAATCCGACTTGCGCATTTAAATTCGCGCCATCCATATATACAAGTCCGCCGTGTTGGTGAATGACGTCGCAAATATCTTTTATGCTTTCTTCAAACACGCCGTGTGTTGATGGATACGTAACCATAAGCGCGGCGAGTTCGTTGGAATGTTCCGTTGCTTTCGTTTCCAAATCGTTCACATCAATCGTTCCATCGGCATTTGCGCGAACAACGACAACATTCATTCCCGCCATCACTGCGCTTGCAGGATTTGTTCCGTGCGCCGATGAAGGAATTAAACACACGTTGCGATGCTGTTCATTTTTACTTTCGTGATACAAACGAATTGCAAGAAGTCCCGCGTATTCTCCTTGCGCTCCGGAATTTGGTTGAAGCGAGCAAGCAGAAAATCCGGTAATTTCTTTCAGCATTATTTCGAGTTGAAGAAATAATTCTTGATACCCTTGCGTTTGTTCAAGCGGCGCGAACGGATGCATTTTTCCAAACTCTTTCCACGTTACCGGAATCATTTCCGAAGTTGCATTAAGTTTCATCGTGCAAGAACCGAGCGAAATCATACTATGCACAAGCGATAAATCTTTTTCTTCGAGCGAGCGAATGTAGCGAAGCATTTCTGTTTCGGAATGAAACTTATTGAAAACAATATGCGTGAGATACCGACTTGTGCGTTTCATTTTTCCTTGATAACCATTCGTTTCTTTCTTTGCAATTTCTTCTGTTGAAATTTTTGAAGAAGGAGAGAGGGAGAAAATATTCAGCAACGTATTTACAATATTTTCATCGCATGTTTCATCGAAAGAAATCCCCAGTGAACCATCATCAAACTGACGAAGATTGATTTCATTTTCTCGTAATAAAGAAAGAATTTTTGTTCGTGCATTTTTTTCAACAACAATACGAAGCGTATCGAAATAATCTTCGTGAAGAATTTTGAAACCGTGTTGTTTCAATCCGCTTGCAAAAACTTTTGTAAGATTGTGAAT
>JAGXRH010000016.1 GCA_018335975.1 Ignavibacteriales bacterium | reverse complement strand
TGATTCCGCCGGGTTTGATTGTAGGTAGAGGGCGGGATGTCGTCGAAGAAGTAATCTACAGGATTTTGTTTTACGCCTCGAAGTGTTACCTCATAATGTAAATGTGGTCCTGAAACTAATCCCGTTTTACCGCTTTTCGCGATAAGGTCTCCTCGTTTCACTTTTGCCCCCTCTTTGACAAGGATTTTTGAGCAATGAGCATATAAGGTTTTATAACCAAATCCGTGATTAATTTCAATCATCACACCGTAACCGCCATTATTTCTTCCTGCAAATTCAACGACTCCATCTCCGGCGGCATAGATTGGCGTACCAATATTGCTAATAATATCCAAGCCGACGTGTGTTTTATACATTCCGTAAACAGGGTGCATTCTTATCCCGAAACCTGTTGGCGAGTAATAACCGTCCATTGGTTTTAATGCGGGAATGGAAGCAAAAAACTTTTTATTGTAATCGAATTTATCTCGTATTTCCCGGAAACTTTGCTCTTGTACATCAAGTTGGTGTCGAAGTTGGGTAACTCTTTCAATGATACCTTCGTCGCTACCTTTTCCATTCTTTGCTGTTTGAAGCGGAACAGCGCCACCGGTTCCTGCTTGTTGTGACGATTTATCAAGTGCGGGTAAATCCACGAGCATTCTCAACTGATTTCCCTGCAACGATAATTGGTTGATATTCTGGTTAAGTTCGGCAACCTGAACGTTTAATCCGCTTATTTGCTCTCGAAGGAGAGAATTTTCTCGTTCAAGTAACGAAGTCTCGAAGGCAGTGGGTGAAATAAAGAGAAAAACCGAGAATGTTCCAATGACTCCCACAAAAAACGCGGAAATGACTAAACTGAAAATCTTTTTACCGGCATTTTCTATTTCGTGGAAAAAAGAAGTCTCGTCTGAGTACACAAATAACCTTCGATTGATGGTTTTGCCAAGCAATGAAGTTATTTTAGAACGTATTTTCATCAGATGTTTTATCTTTCTTGTAAAAATTTTGGTTAAAGGTAATCAAAAAAATAGTTTGAGTCAAGCAATGTCTAACCTTATTACTGAGAATGAAAAAAAATTCATACCTCGAACATTTACTCGAAATCGTGTTCAAAATAATCAACGGCACGTACTCCGGATTGGTTTCGCCGTAAAGATTTTTCGGCAATAACTGCGTCAAGCCGTTTCGTAAATTCTTTTGCAGAGTCATAACCATAATGTTTCAGGAGATAATTCAACGCGATGACTTCACATATTACAGTAACATTTTTCCCGGGGAAAATGGGAAGTTTCACCATCTGAATTTCCACACCGAGAATATCTTTCGTTTCTGAACCTAATCCGGTACGGGTATATTCTGTTGCGGGGTCGCGTTCCTCTAGTTCTACAACAATTTCGACTCGTTTCTGGAATCGAATTGCACGAATGCCAAACATACTCCGGACATCTATCAATCCTAAACCTCGAATCTCCATAAAATGTTTTACGAGATTTGTCCCCGCCCCCATTAAAATTCCCTCGCCTTTGCGAGTAATAGTAACAACATCATCTGCAACAAGGCGTTGTCCTCGTTCGATTAAGTCGAGAGCAATTTCGCTTTTTCCGATTCCTGATTTCCCTGTTAATAACAATCCGACACCATAGACATCAACGAAAGACCCATGAACCGTTATCTGAGGAGAAAACTGGTCATCAAGAAAATCACCGACGAAATAAATGAGTTTTGTAGTTTCGGCGATGGTGCGAAACACAGGAACACCTTTCGCCGTTGCCATAGAAATCATCTCCACATCGAGCGTATTATTATTTGTAACAATGATACAAGGAATTGGAAATTCCAGAATCCTCTGAAAAGAAGCGATAGCGTTTTCCTTTGTGAGCGATGCGAGATATTTAATCTCCGTATTCCCGACAACTTGAACCCGGTCATACGTGAATAAATCAACATAGCCGGCAAGAGCGAGTCCGGGACGATGAATATTTTTATCAAATATCCTGTTCTCGAAACCCACCGTTCCATTTAATAACTCAAGATTTACCCGTTCCTTGTTTCCTTCGTAAAGAAACCCAACGGTAATGCTCTTCCGTTTATCTTCGGTATGATTCACAAATGTAGGTTGATAAAACAGTAAAAATTATTTTTTTTCTTTTCGTTTGGGGCTCAAACGTTTTCTCGTACCTAATTTCGACTTATACGTAACAAGTTGGTGTTCAACTTTTTCACTCGCCGTATCAATAGATTTGTGATAATCGTCCGATGACTCTTTCGCTGTAAAAAAATGTCCATTGATGTGCAGAATAATTTCAACGACTTTTGTATCGTTCAATTTACCATCTTTGCTAAATATTATATCACACCGTTGAAGGTGGTCGAAAAGGTGTTCAAACTTTATAACGTTTGCAATCGCATATTCTTTGACTGCCGTGTGAATCCGAATTTTCCTTGCTGTAACATGAATATCCATAATTTGGTTTCCTCAAAAATAATTTTTCAAAAAAATTAAGCGCGCGGGTGCGCTTGGGAATAAACTTTTTTCAATCGTTCCGGTGATACGTGCGTATAAATTTGCGTGGTGGAAAGTTGTTCGTGCCCGAGCATTTCTTTCACAGAACGTAAATCCGCACCACGATTAATCAGGTGCGTTGCAAACGTATGACGAAGAACGTGCGGACTCTTTTTAGATACATCTGAAATTTGTGTAACATACGACGATACCAACCGTGTCAAATTCCATGGTAAAAATCGTTTGCCATTATCGGAGAGAAAAAAGGCCTCTCTGTCATCCGTTGATGTTAACTCTGAAAACAATTCGTTTCGACGTGGTAAATATTCCACGATTTTCTTTTTTGCAATTTCTCCGAATGGAACAATGCGCTCCTTGCTTCCCTTTCCGAATACTTTTACACTCTTTCCGTATATGTCAACATCATCGGTATTCAGACTTAACATTTCACCACGGCGAATTCCGCAACTGTATAATAATTCAAGAATTGCTGCGTCGCGTAACCCGGAAACATTCATCGTATCGGGAAGTTGTATTAATTGCTCGGTGGAACTTTCTGTTAAAAACATCGGAAGACGTTTTTCCAGTTTCGGATTCGAGACGCTTTTCGCCGGGTTTTTATCATACAAATTTTTCCTGATGAGAAAAGTGAACAACGACCGAATCGCTGCAAGTTTCCTCACGATACTTTTTTTTTCATACTGCTCCTCAAACAAACTGCCGAGAAAATGACGAATTGTTGTTACTTGAATTTGGTCAAGCGAAACAATCTCTTCCCCGAAATACAAAGTCAAAAATTTTTCGAACTGCTGTAAATCATTCGCGTATGCCTCCGTGGTGAGCGAAGAATAATTTTTCTCTGCACGAAGATACTGTAAAAAATTCTGAACGTGCTCGTTGAACATTGTTTCAATTTACAGAAATCGCCGGCGTACTTTCCATTGCAATTTCCGCTTTACACTTCGGGCAAACATAATACTCGCCGCGCTTTGCTGAATATTTTTTGACGATGTAATTATGCCCGCATACATCACACGGTTTGTTGAGCGGCTTATCCCACGAAACAAAATCACAATCGGGATACTTGGAGCAACCAAAAAATGATTTTCCCCGTTTCGATTTTCGTTCAATAACATCTCCTGTTCCACACGTGGGACATTTAACTCCGGTGGAAATCGGTTTGATATTCTT
>JAGXRH010000015.1 GCA_018335975.1 Ignavibacteriales bacterium | reverse complement strand
TGTAACATATTTGAAACACGCGACCCTGAACCACCTTCCCAAAGTCGGTCTCATTTTATTACCCCAACAACCGATAGTTTAGTCATTGAAAATTTAAAGTTTGCCATTGAAGAAAAAAACACCGAAAACTATTTGAAGTGTTTATCCGATTCATCACAAACCGGAACTGATTTTATCTTTACCCCTTCGCCGGAAGCGCAAAATCAACACGAAAGCATTTTTCGGGAATGGAGTCTCCTCACGGAAAAAAATTATTTCGAGCGATTGCGTCTTTCGGCGGTAAAAAATTCTCCCTCTGCATTGCTGCTCCGGAATGAACGACGCACATACTACAATGATTCAGTGATAGTGGCGGCAGATTATACACTCACCTTTGTTCACAGCAAAAAATTTCCGCATGAAGCGCGAGGGTATTTTGAGATGACGCTCGGTAAAGACCAATCTCGCGGAACGTGGAGCATCTATCGCTGGAGTGATTTTAAGTATGAACGGGATACGTCGTTAACATGGAGCGATTGGAAAGCATTCTTCAGCAAGTAATGTGTTCTTTCCTCTATGAAATTTTTTGTTACGCTGTTCATTCTCCTCTCTTGTTTTTCGCTTCATTGTAAAAACCCATTTGCGCCCGGACTCAATACAGAGCTTTCGCAAGGTGTCTGCCCGCCCCTCACAGAAGTTGAAGGAGTGTTTTGTACTTTTCGGAATGCCTATTCCTTCAAAGATACGACGATGTATTCCTCATTGCTCGCAGATAATTTTACGTTTCTTTTCCGCGATTATGATAACGGTGTAGATGTAACGTGGGGACGCGATGATGAAATGCGAAGTACGTACGGACTTTTCGCGAACGCGCAGCAACTCACGCTCATCTGGAATACGTTTGTTTCTCAAAACATTACGACGGTGGACGCAACGATTCTTCGCGCATTCACCCTTTCTATAACCTTCAACCCCAGCGATATTATTCGTATTGATGGGTACGCAAACATCAAAATGCAGCGTGACGATAAAACGAAGCCGTGGAAAATCGTCCAGTGGCGTGACGAATCGAATTTCTGATGAATCGAGAACAGCATCGAAACCAAATTCTCCTTCAGGTCGGGACGATTGTAACAATGAACGCCCGCCGCGATGTCCTCTCCGACTGCGCTATTCTTATTGAAGAAAATCGCATCAAAAATATTTCTCTCCGTAAGCATTTTAAAAACTATTCCGGGAAAATTATAGAAGCAAAACATCTCGTTGCCATTCCGGGATTTATTCAAACGCACTTGCATCTCTGTCAGACGTTGTTTCGTGGACTTGCCGATGATTTGCAATTGCTCGATTGGCTTCTGAAAAAGATTATGCCGTTCGAATTTGCGCATAACGAAAAATCAATGCATGCTTCTGCAATGTTAGGAATCGCAGAACTCATTCGCGGAGGAACAACAACGATTCTCGATATGGGAAGTATCAGTCACGAAGAAGAAATTATTCGCGCAATTGGTGAAAGCGGTTTACGAGCGTATGTTGGCAAAGCAATGATGGATAGAAATGATTTATTTCCGAAGTTGAAAGAATCGAGAAGTGATGCACTGAATTCAACGCGAAAACTTGCAGAAGAATTTCATAATTCATTCAACGAACGAGTGAAATATGCCGCCGCGCCGCGATTTGTACTTTCGTGTTCCGAAAAACTTTTACGCGATGTTGGTGAATTGGTTGCTTCCTTCGATGGAATGTTAATGCACACCCATGCTTCAGAAAACAAACACGAAATTGCAACGGTACGACAAATGTACGGAAAGGAAAATATCGAGGTGTTAAATGCACTCGGTTTACTTTCGGAGAAATCCGTTCTCGCGCATTGTATTCATTTAAACGAAAAAGAAATCTCACTTCTCAAAAAAACAAAAGCAAATGTTGCTCATTGTCCATCTTCAAACTTAAAACTCGCTTCGGGAATTGCAAACATTCCAAAATATTTGAACAACGGAATCAATGTTTCTCTCGGTGCAGACGGAGCGCCGTGCAATAATAATTTGAATCAATTTCAGGAAATGAAACTTGCTGCGTTGATTCAAAAACCATTACACGGTTCAACCTCAATGCCCGCCGAGCAAGTATTTGAACTCGCAACCATCAACGGCGCAAAAGCATTATCGTTGGAAAAAGAAATCGGGTCACTTGAAGTTGGAAAGAAAGCAGATTTAGTATTACTCAATTTAAATAACGTGTGGAATGGCAGCGCAAACTTCAGCTCCTACTACAGTAATATTGTGTATTCCGCAACATCTGAGAATGTTGATTCAGTAATGATAGACGGAAAATGGATATTGCGAAATCGTGAGTTTGCAACGCTCGATGAAGAAAAGATTGTTGACAATGGAAAGCAGGAATTACAAAAACTTTTGAACCGATGCGAAGTGTAAAAAAATCATTTTTGCCTTTGTGGTAAAAATAATTAAACACCTCTACGAGCCGTAGGCAAGGCACAAAGACACAAAGAAATTAATACAATGAAACATTCAAACGATAAACTTCTTCGTTATCGTAAAGAATTTCCCATTCTTAAAAACTGCACGTACTTAATTTCCAATTCGCTTGGCGCAATGCCGAAAAGCGTGTACGAAAAAATGAATGAGTACGCACAGACGTGGGCTACTCGTGGTGTTCGTGCGTGGAATGATTCGTGGTGGGATTTATCTATCACCGTTGGAAATAGCATTGCTCCACTCATCGGCGCGAAAGAAAATGAAATCGCGATGCTGCAAAACACGACGTTGATGCAGGCGATTTTGATTTCGTGTTTTGATTTTAAAGGAAAGAGATACAAAATCGTTTTCACTGATATGGAATTTCCATCAACAATGTACGTGCATCAGCAATTTGCAACATCGCTTGGAGCAAAAATTCAGGTTGTGAAATCGAAAGATGGAATTAGCGTTTCGACGCAGAAGTTGCTTGATGCAATAGATGAGAAGACGTTGCTTGTTCCGGTTTCGCACGTATTGTTTAAAAGCGCGTACATTCAAGACGTAAAAGCGATTACCGAAAAAGCAAAGAGAGTCGGAGCAATTGTCATTCTTGATGCGTATCATTCTGCTGGAACAATTCCTGTGGATGTGAAAAAACTTGATGTGGATATCGTTGTCGGTGGAGTATTGAAATGGTTGTGTGGTGGTCCCGGTGGCGCATTTTTGTGGATGCGTCCTTCGTTACGAAAAAAACTTCAGCCAAAAATTACAGGATGGTTTGCGCATCAGGAACCGTTTGCGTTAGAGACAACGATGCGGTACACCGATTCTCCGTTTCGTTTTTTGAACAGTACGCCTTCTATTCCCGCCTTGTATGCAAGTGTTGAAGGAGTAAAAATTATTTCTTCGATTGGAATGAAACAGATTCGGGAAAAATCCATTCGCCAAACTTCTTTGATAATTGAAAAGGCAAAGGAATTCGGCTTTCACATTAATTCCCCGTTGAAAACAAACGACCGCGCGGGAACGGTAACACTCAATGTTCCATTTGCGTATGAAGTATCTCGTGAACTTTTGAAACGAAACATCATTGTAGATTTTCGTGAAGGTGTCGGGATACGCATTGCGCCGCACTTTTATAATTCAGATGAAGAAGTTCTGTTCGCGGTGGAACAAATAAAGGAAATTGTGGGGACGAGAACATTCTCCAAAAAAGATTCAAAGCGGACAAAGGTAACATAAAAAATATTTGCTCGTAACTGGTCAACAAGCAAGTATGTTTTTCTTATCAATTTTAAAATCTAGTGCGCAATTAGGTTTCTCCAACCCTTCGTGATTACGTATCTTCTGCACGAAATTATTTTTATGCTATGAAACATTCTGATTATTTTATTTTGTTCCTTCGCCTCGCTGTTGCGCTCACCTTTCTAGAAATCGGTTACAGTAAAATTGAAGAGGGTTGGCTTACCTCTGATACGCACTTGCAAAAATCGCTCTCCGGCTACCACGATAATGCGCGGGGATTACAAAAAACATTTCTCGAAAAAGTTTCAATTCCACTCTCCGCTGTTTGGTCGCCATTAATTGCGTTAGGGGAGATTGCGCTTGGAATTTCCTTATTCATCGGTTTGTTCACTCGCCTTTCTACGATGACGGGATTGATTATGGTTCTCATTTTCCATTTGACAAACGGAAATCTTTTTTCTTTTCGAGATTTTATCGGAAGCGCGTGGGGAATAATGACGTGCGTTTCACTTCTTGTTCTTTTTCTCACTCGCAGCGGCTACCGATGGGGATTGGATGCGATGATTGGCGTTACAGTAAGTAAACGAAAAGGAAAATCATCGAGAACGAAAGTGAATTGAGAAATGATTCCAAAATAATTCTTAAATTATGAATGTGAAGGTGAAAGGCATTTTATGAATCAATCAAACTTACCAATTTCGATTAATCCAAATATTCTCAAAGGGACACCCGTTTTCCTCGGTTCGCGTGTTCCCGTAAAAACATTGTTTGAATATTTAGAAAATAATTATTCGCTCGATGAATTTCTTGATTGTTTTCCTACGGTTTCACGCCAGAATGCAATTGCTGTTTTGGAAAACGCTTGGCAGTTAGAGTATAACGAGGCAGTACAATGCGCATCTTAATTGATGAATGTGTTCCTCGACAAATAAAAAACATTCTCCCCGGACACGATTGCGTAACAGTGCAGGAGATGGAATGGGGTGGTTTTGAAAACGGCGATTTGCTTGAACGAGCAGAAGAACAATTTGATATCTTTATTACCGCAGATAAAAATCTCGCTTATCAACAGAATCTTGATGCGAGAAAAATAGCAATCGTAGAACTTTCAACGAATGATTTGAGACGGATTTTGAATTCTGCCCGAGGCATCCTAGAACGAATTGCTCATTGCAATCAAGGTGAATATATGAGAATTGAAATTGTATAATCGTGAATGAATCATAATCAATCGTTCCAAAAATATTTCTTCTTAACGCTCGCGGCTTAATAAATGCCACTCTTCGCCGAAATCGCTGTTCCCGCTGCAGTTGAAATTGTGTTTACTTATCGCGTTCCTTCTGAACTTTCCTCTGAACTAAAAATTGGCGCGCGTGTAAAAATTCCTTTCGGAACAAGAACGATTGTCGGTGTCGTTGTTCGTCTTTCCAACTCCACTTCCGTAACAAAAAATCTCAAGTCCCTTTATTCTGTTATTGACCGTGAACCGATTTTTCCTGAAGAATTACTTTCCACGCTTCTTTGGATTTCCGATTATTACCTTGCCCCAATTGGAGAAGTTTTCAATTGCGCTCTTCCACAAGGATTAAAACAACAAGAACCAAAGCCAAAACTTGAACAAGGAATTTCGATTTCTGAAGAATCAAAACTATTTTGGTTGGAACAACTTCATCAACTCGGCCACCCCGCGAGAACTGTAAAACAGCGACAAGTTCTCGATACACTTCTTAACATTCCAAAAAATTTTCTTTCTCTCAATGAACTTTCAGAGCTTTCTTCCGCTTCAATATCTGTTCTGAAAACAATGGTAGGAAAAGGAATAATCAAATTTTCATCGCGGGAAATCATCCGTCGCGAAAGATTGTTTCCTTCCGAGCACGAAAAGCAATCACTGAATATTACACTCAACCAACATCAGCAAATTGCGTTCAATAAAATTTCTGAGGGAATATCTTCAAAACAATTTCAAACGTATTTATTATTCGGAATAACCGGAAGCGGGAAAACGCAAGTGTACATCGAAGCGATTCGCAAAACGCTTGAACAGGGGAAAACCGCAATCGTACTTGTTCCGGAAATTTCTCTCACGCCGCAAGCAGTCCGGAGATTTCAATTACACTTCGGCGAACTGGTAACGGTGATTCATTCGCAAATGTCTGATGGCGAGCGGTTCGATTCGTGGCG
>JAGXRH010000014.1 GCA_018335975.1 Ignavibacteriales bacterium | reverse complement strand
ACATCCCCGCAAAGCGTGAGAACATCCCCGCAGTGTGTGGGAACATCCCCGCAAAGCGTGAGGACATCCCCGCAAAGCGTGAGGACATCCCCGCAGTGTGTGGGAACATCCCCGCGAAGCGTGAGAACATCCCCGCAAAGCGTGAGAACATCCCCGCAGAGCGTGAGGAGAACACCCCAAAGCATGAGAACATCCCCGCAAAGCGTGAGAACATCCCCGCAAAGCGTGAGGAGAACACTCCAAAGCGTGAAAAAGTGCGAAAAAACAGAAAACCCACCCGCAGTTACGCGAGTGGGTTTTGTGAAACAGCGTTGGAGAGGAATACTACTTCATCAGGACCATCTTCCGAACCAGCAGAATAGATTGTCCTTCACCGGTTGTCGAGGATTCGACTCGTCGAGCGCTGAGGCGATAAAAATACACCCCGCTCGTTAATCCGCTTGCATCGAATTGAATTTCGTGTTCGCCTTCATTCATCGTCTCGGTGTTCAGTAGCGTTGCAACTTCTTGTCCGAGAACATTGTAAATTTTCAACGTGACTTCGCTGATTGCGGACAACTGAAAGCTAATTGCTGTGCTCGGGTTGAAGGGATTAGGATAATTTTGGAGAAGTGAATACTTTTGCAGTTTTCCTCCTTGCTCACCAACAGATACAGCGATATGATATTCTCCAAAATCATTTCCCAGTGAAACGGAATCTACTCCAAGTTCAATCGTGTGGAATTTCTTTTGCGGTTGTGTTACTATCCATTGCGCACGATACTGGGGCCAAACGCTATATCCTCCGGAAGATAAATTGGAAAACTGATAGAATCCACCGGAATCGGTCTGAAGAGAATCGTACGTTGTCCCACTCAGATAAATTTTCTTATTTGGAATAATATTCTCTCCTTCATCACGGACTCCATTTCCATTGGAGTCTTCATATATCAGTCCACAAATTTTTCCTCCACGAGAAAATCCGGGCAGAGAAGTACCGTTGAATTCATACGCGCCAACATCGGGATGAAAGGAATCGCGAGGACGACCATCTTTATCAAATTGAATTGAAGAAAGAGGAATCCCTCTTCCTTCAGCAACTGAAGCAATACTTGTATCAATATGCAAATCTACAATACTATCCGTTCGCATAAACTTCGGATTCCCAAAAATCCCAGCCGAATCGTATCCGAACATTTGCCATTGAGAAAGTGCGCGGTTGAACATTCTTGCTCTTGCCCCCACAAACCCTGAACGTCCGGGAGTATAGAAGATATTATTTTTTGATACGAGCGATGTTTGCGGTGATTGCACCCACATTCCGAGTGATGCATTTCGCGATGTATCATTCCAGGAATTATAAAATATATTATTTGCTACTAATCCAGAATTGGCATCGGAAACAAAAGCAAACGACGAATCGTAGGAATTAGATTTTCCCGTCAGAAATATAGTATTGAAGGCAACGGTATCATCCCCGCTGTTTCGAATCCGAATACCGTAATATTTTTGTCCGTTTCTGTAGGAAACCTGCTCGAAGCCATAAATAGTATTATTAAAAATTGAATTCCCCTTTGAACTTTCCTCACTCCATCCTTCAATATCAATTCCATAAACATAATCTGAAACTGCGCTTAGGTGATGGATGTTATTGTTAAAAATTTTGGAAAATCTCACGTCATCACAGACAATTCCTCTTTGCATTGTTTTGCCCATAATCGTGTTATTGTTGATGACTACAAAATCTTCACCTGAAATTTGCAACGCGTAGTGTTGAAGTGTTTCATTGCCAACATTCCCTATTACACAGTTCCGAACAATAAACCCACTATCGTTCTCGGGACCTCCCCCTTTATAGATACCGTAATAGGAATTTGTAACAATTAAATTATCAAGCACAATATCATTCCCTTTCTTTATAGAAATGGCAGTGGGATAAAGTCCTGTCTGGGTAAATCCTTTGATAACACAATTTTTGACAGTAATATTTCTACTCCTATCCATTGAGAGGGTTTTCATCACGGGAGAACCACCCGATTCGATTGTGAGACTTTTCATGTTGGGTTCATTGCCTGTGCCATCGAGAATGACATTCGATGCATCGTTGAAAAGGAAACCCCAGTCAGCCGCATCAATTCCGGTAATGGTCATTGACACATTCATATTCTGAGTCGGTTTAATTACAACGGGATCATTTAACGCTGTACTTACACGATTTGTCGAAATTATAAAAGAGTTTTCGTGAAAGACCGGCTTATTCAATATAAAAGTCGTAGGTCCCACAATAGCCCCATTGCGAAGAAAATCGGAAACATCAGCCATCGAAGTAAGAGAAGACGAATCTCCGACAAAATATTCCCCGTGAATGCTTTCATAAATTAAAAACATTGTTGAACGGTTATCATTCGCAGGATTTTCATCTCCTGAATTTCTTGAACTGATTGTTGCATAATATTTTCCACGACTATTAATTGCTGTTGGAGTAAACTGCACGTAAGCGCTCGCACCGCTGTTTATGGTTGAAATAAACGCGCTATCTTCATAGAATAAACTATCAGGTTGGGGAAATGAATCGGTGAACGTTGTATACATTTTGAAATACACCGGAACATTCGATTGTGTGGCATTGCCTATATTCTTGATAACAGCAGCGGGGGTAAACTCCTGTCCGATAAATAGAATAGAATCCCCACTCGGCACTGCAATAGATTTTGCAAAAATATCATTTGCAAATTCTGGTTCACCAATGACAATGGAATCAAGCGCCCATCCCCACCAAATCAGTGCATCGTCAAGCGCGATACGAAAGCGCAATTTAAACTGCGGCGACTTAAAATCTTCCAACAGGAAATTTTCTTTTTTCCAAAGCGTACCTCCGGGACTTTGAGGAACAGCGTTCTGGCTTGATACAGATGTAATCCAATCGGGGTAACTCTGAATTTGAAAGAAGTTTCCTTCAGGTTCTCCTTGCGAACGGGGAGTCGAAGAATTCTTATCTATGTACGCTGCTTCCCCCATATATGCGGAACCGGGAATCGGAAACCAAACATTTCCGTTATCGGTAGAAATTTCTACGAAAGCAAGATCCCACATCGTTTGCGGAGATTCGGTGAGACACATATGGTAAAATGAAAGAAGAGGGATTGTTGATGTGGAAAGATTAATGGGATTCATCATTGTCAAGATGCCGTCTTGCATATCTCCTTGCCGTGAAGTATCGAACCGCACTGCACCCGAACCCGAAGCTTTGTGCGAAGATATTTTTACCCAGTTTTGAAACGGTATGGAATTGGGAAAAATGGTTTGATGCTCGTTTTTAAATTGCCCTGTCGTATCGCCTTCAAATCCTTCTTGAAAATATTGCTGCGAGTAGATTTGAGAAACCGCAACAATAATTGTAATGATAATTGTACTGCAGTACTGTATTGCGCGAAACATAATTTTGACCCTTTCCTATAATTGAGGTGTGAAAAAATATGATTATTTACATTGTGTTTATAAAAAAAATAAATATTAATAGATATAAGATTTCTATAACGAAATCAAAATTCGGGAAAAATATATTAGATTTTTCCAGCAATTCATCGTAGAATCTGAAGTTTTTTGGTTTTGATTATATTCTGATGTTACGCAAGACAGATATTTTAAGAATAATCTTGAGGAAAACAACATTCTCTTCCGGGACCGTGAACGGTCTCGCTGAACAAAGAAACCCCGATAAATCGGGATATAGTGTGCGAACGTTAGAATCATTTAAGATTCTTTCTATGTGCAGCGAAATCATTTATGGCTTCGTGAAAGTGACAAAAAATGCTCTTTGCGTAACATCCGTTATATTCATAAATCGGGGCATAAAAAACAAAAATCCCGCGCAGATTTAAAATGCGTGGGATTTATAGTTAGTGGTAACTTATGTTATTTATTTCATCAGCAACATCTTCTTCGTTTCAAAAAATGTTCCTGTGGTAAGTTTGTAGAAATACACACCGCTCGTTAATCCGCTTGCATCGAATTGAATTTCGTGTTCGCCTTCATTCATCGTCTCGGTGTTCAGTAGCGTTGCAACTTCTTGTCCGAGAACATTGTAAA
>JAGXRH010000013.1 GCA_018335975.1 Ignavibacteriales bacterium | reverse complement strand
TCGCTTCACTATACCGCTCTTCTGGCTCGAGCACTCTCGTTCTTCCACAATCTTTGCACAAATACCGAGGGCTCCCTTTTTTTGTTTTTCCATTTTTTACGAGACGAATGCTTTCGCATGCATGGCATTGATGTATCTTTGTTATCATAATATTAGGTGAACAAAGATACGAAATTTAATTTATGTCAACTCAATTTTGACACTACCTTAATTTTTTTGTTTTGGTCAATCGCGTCAATAGAGTTTTGGAAAAGTTCTGATAAAATATCCCAAATATGACTATAACTTTTTAGAATAGTTATAGCCTCATTTTTCAGTCGCTCTTCTTCTAATTTTGGATCTTGTTCTTTTTCTTTTAAGAAATCAACAGTAGTGATAATTGGCTTACTTTGCTTCATAATTTTAATTATTTAGTTGAGAGATACTAGTGTTTTGAAATTGAGTTTGAAAAATAATCCATTACGCCTGAACTGCAACATATTCTGCAAACGAATTGGATTCGGGTATCAACAAACCATCTTCCAATAAACCTTGTACGTGCATTTCAATTGCTTCGTGCATATTCCGTTCTGTCTCTTCACGTGATGCGCCCGTTGCAATACATCCGGGCAAATCCGGCGAGTAAGCAGAAAAGTTATTATTTGCTTTTTCGATTACAATAAGAAAACGGTGCATATTATTTTTTCTCTTTCAATTGTGCTTGTTTAAGAATACTATTTAATGTTCCCGCTGCAACATCGTCGTTAGGATGTCCAGCGATTGTAACTCGTCCAAGTTTTTCCGGATGTTTATATTGTCTGTGGCTACCTTTTGTTTCAACGTGATACCAGCCATCTTCGAGTACCAATCTGATAATCTCTCGAACTTTCATTAATCTATTATTTTTCTATCATCCTAAAATTTAGAACAAACGACAAACTACAAATTACTAATTGCGAATTACCAATTACGATTTTACCAAACCTTACAATCACCAAACACTGATGATGTTACAATATGTAAACGTTTTGATGATGAATCGAAGTTTGCAGATTTGTAATTCAACTTTGGAAACATTCCATCGCGACGCTGGTCGAAAATGCGAATACCGCCAAACGTCGCTTCTGATTGAATTGATACCGCCGTATCTTTTGAAATTAGTAATGTAATATCTCCAAATACCGAACTCAAATCCAAAACATAATCCCCATCGGCGACCATAGATTTCGTCAAATCTATTTTCACGTCGCCGAAAACAGCAGAGATTCTTCCGCCGCGAAAATTTTGTGAGGTTACATCAAGCGAGAGTTCTCCAAAAATTTCCGATTCATTGATTGTATCGCTGTTGCTGATTGATTGTGTCGTAGAAGAAAAAGTTGGCGGTACCGGCGGTGGAATTGTTTCTCCTGCCGAATACGTTTGCCCAGATTGCGAGCTCTGATGCTCCGGGGTGATATCTTTCTTTCGATTGTAATTCACCAACATTCTAATTCCGATGAGAATAAGAATGAGTGGCCAGAAGCGGTGTATCAGTTCCCCGAAATCGGCAATGTCCAACGTATCGAGGAAAAAAAGTATTCCGATGAAAACAAGAATAAATCCTGCTGTTTTTGAGTTCATAATTTTTTATTAGCCACAGATTTACACTGATGAATCTCGGATTATAATATTATGGAAATCCGTTTAACTATCAGTCTAAATCCGGTGGTTTATACCTTTCTTATCGTTTGTTAAAATTCTTCTCATAAATTCTGGTTTGGGTCCGAAATTGAGAATCAGACCAAGTTCAATGTTTGTCGCCTTCAAATAATGCAAGAGTTGTGGTTCATGTTCCGGTGCAATTCCTTCGGCTGTTTTCAATTCGAGAATGATAATTCCGTTGATGCACAAATCAGCAAAATACTCGCCGATTTTTTCACTTCCATAAAATACTTCAATTCTCTTTTGCTGTTCGACGAACATACCGAGTTTTCTCAATTCAATTGCAAGTGCATTCTCGTACACTTTTTCAAGAAATCCGTGACCGAGTGTGTTGTAAACAGTGTAAAATGCTTTGATAATTTTTTCAGTTATATCTTTGTGCAACATACATTTATTTTCACTGATTCCTACACGGATTCAATCTGTGTTTCATCGGTGAAAATCCGTGGTTAATTTACTTCCTCACAGATTCAAAAAACTTTTCTACTTCTTTTACATTCCACGCATTTACCACGTCGCTTTTTTCCAGCCAACCTTTGCGCGCAACGTTCACGCCGTATTTCACGAGCGAAATTTCTTCCGTTGAATGTGCGTCGGGATTGATGGGAATCTTCACACCTTTTTCTTTTGCGTATTTGCACCAACGCCAATCCAAATCCAAACGAACGGGATGCGCGTTGATTTCAATCCCTTTGCCGTAATCGCTCGCAACATCAATCACGGTTTTCAAGTTCAGAGGATAACCGTCGCGCTGCAATAATAATCTTCCGGTGGAGTGACCGAGAAACGTAACATACTTGTTCTTTAATGCTTTGACTATCCTTTTCGTCATTTCTTCTTCACTCATTTTAAAAGAACTGTGAACCGAAGCAACAACATAATCAAATGATGAAAGTGTTTTGTCATCGAAATCAAGCGAGCCATCTTTCAAAATATCAACTTCCGTTCCTTTGAATATTTTTATTTCGGAAAATTTCTTTTGTGCTTCATCAATGTGTTTGTGCTGCTGCTTCACTCGTTGCGGAGATAAACCATTTGCGTATGCAGCAACTTGCGAATGGTCAGCGATTCCGAAATATTCAAATCCGAGATTGCGCGCGGCTTCAATCATTTCTTCGAGAGAATTTTTTCCATCGCTGTATGTTGTGTGGCAATGAAATGTCCCGTGCAAATCTTTTTCTTCAAGAAGGGTTGGAATATTTTTCTTCGAAGCGATTTCTAATTCTCCGTTATTCTCACGAAGTTCGGGAGGAATGTATGCAAGTTCGAGCGCGTTGAAAATATCTTCTTCGTCTTTGCACTTCACAACTTGTTTTGCTTTTCCACGATGTTCTTCACTTTCTATTTTTGAAAAACCGTATTCGTTCAAACTCAAACCAAATTGTTTCGCGCGTGTTCGCATTTCAACGTTGTGTTCTTTGCTTCCGGTAAAATATGCAAGCGCAAACGGAAATTCAGAGTCGTCCACAACGCGCACATCGCATTGAATATTATTTTTCAACAGCACACTCGATTTTGTTTCGCCTTTTCCTAAAATTTGTTGAACATTTTCGTGCGAAGTAAATGCTTCCATAATTTTTTCAACAGAAGTTTTTTTTGCGCTTACAAGAATATCAATATCGCCGATGATTTCTTTTTTCCTTCGCAAACTTCCCGCGACTTCAACACGCACTACTCCTTTTTGCTGTTTCAACAATTCCAACATCGGCTGTGCGGAACTTAATGTATCGCTGAATAAATGTTTATCCGCAACTTTATCGAGCATTGCCAAACCGTTCAATATATTTTCTTCTGTCTTCGCGCCGAAACCTTCGAGCGTTGCAAGCTTATGCTGCTCGCATGCTTCTTTGAGTTGTTGCAAATTCCCGATTCCTAATTTTTCCCACAACACTTTTACTTTCTTCGGTCCCATTCCTTGAATGCGAAGCAAATCCGTAATGCCGGCGGGAAATGAACTTTTCAACTCGTCATAGACTTTCAATTTTCCCGTTGTAACGAGTTCGGTAATATCGGAAGCAAGCGATTTACCAATGCCTTTTATCTCGGTAAGTTTTCCATCCGCAACGAGCGTTGATAAATCTTGCGTGAGCGCGCTTATCGTGTTTGCTGCGTTATGAAACGCAATACATTTGAAACGGTTCTCGCCTTTCAATTCGAAAAGCGTTCCCATTTCGTGAAGAATATTTGCTACGTCGTTTTTATTCATAAAAAATTACGGCACAAAAGTAGAAATTCTTTTTCTCAATTTAAAAATGAAAACGGCTCGATGAAATTTTCAAAGAGCCGTCGTAATTCCCTTGAAAATATTTATTTCAACAAAACCATCTTCTTCGTTTCAGAACTGACCGTTCCATTTTCTGCACGGACAGTAATTCGGTAAAAATATACTCCGCTGGAGAATTTTGTCGCATCTAACGTTTCCGTATAATTACCAATATCTCGTCTCTCATTTATGAGTGTGGAAACTTCTTGACCAACTATATTATATATTTTCATTGTTACTAACCCTGCATTCTTTAACGTGAAAGTAATGGAAGTACGCGGGTTAAATGGATTCGGGTAATTTTGATGGAGAAGGAAAGCAGAGGGAATCTGACGTTCAAATCCAGATATTCCGTCAGGAATTTCTTGAATAAATAATCTTTCATTATACGGTAATTGCACACCATTAATATATCCTCCGATTGCCCAAACCGAATCATATCCGTTTGTCGCAAGTGATGGACCCATATTGGAGCGTCTATACGTCATGTTAGGGAGTGGAAACCATTCTTTAATCCGATATGAAAAGGTATCTAAAACACAGAGGTAAGCTTTATTTTTATATGTGCTGCTAAAATTTGAGTCCCCCCCTGTAAATACTATTCCGAGGTTTACTGTTGCAGCGCTTAATCGTGCGATACGAGCCCCGGGATAGCGACCGACGGTGTCCCATTGTATCTCGAGTGGGTTCGAGGGGTTAATAATGCCGCGGAAAACTGTATCGGAGACGAGCTGTCTTTCCCTATCAGAACCTCCCGCTAAAATGATTCCATCTCGAAAAATACCTGCTGCGCATTTTGCAATGGGGGAACGGAGAGGAGTCGCTTCGTACCAGTTATTTGTTGTTGGATTATAAACCCGAACGTTACGAATCGGTCTCCCACCGGAATTGATACCGGAATCTCCGCCAAAAATATAGATA
>JAGXRH010000012.1 GCA_018335975.1 Ignavibacteriales bacterium | reverse complement strand
AAAATCGCTGAACCTTTCTTTGTATCGTAACAGCGAATTCCTTCGAACCAACACGAGCCGTAATGGATTACGTGTGAGAGAATATGAATGTTCGCTTCGTCCCAATTGACGAGTTTTCCATTCATCCAAATCTTTTCAACTTTCTGTACAGGCATATTAATCTCCAAAAAAAAATGGTTAATAAATATTTCGAGATTCTTAAAAACTTTTTTCGTAAATGCGATAGGTTTTGTACCGCTTTGCATTCAACATTACTGCGGAACGATTCATCATCATATTATCTTCCAAAACCCAACTCGCTTCGCCGAAGTTATATCCTTTGGCAATTCCCCGCTTTGCTGTTTCATAGAAGAGAACACTCGCTGCGCCGCTGCGTTGAAATTCTTTTATTACGCCGAGGGTAATAATCCGAACCCAATTGATTTGTTTCTTCTTCGTGAGTAAATGAAAAATCCCGCCGAGTAAACCGCCGTTTTTATTACACCGAAGTGGAATGTTTATATCAGGTAGTGAAAGTGCAAATCCAATCGGTCGTGATTTTTTTTCTGCAATGATGACTAAATCCGGGTCAACGATTTGTTTCATTTGTTTAGCGAGATAATCAAACTCTTCGTCGTTCATCGGGACAAATCCCCAGTTCTTTTCCCAAGCATCGTTGTACACTTCCTTTATCAAATTGACTTCGTGTTTGAAGTCTTTCATATTGATTGGACGAAACACGAGGTCTTCGCGCTTTTTCATCGCTTCGCCAACACGAATGAGTTTATCCGACATTACCGTTTTGCCGTCAAGAAAGTACGCGTAAAGGTCTTTCAATTTTTGTAATCCTTCCGCTTCAAATAAATCAACGTAGTATTTCGGATTATAGGTCATCAATACAAGCGGCGGTAAATCAAAACTATCAATCAATAATCCACACTCATCATTCGTCGAGGGATTCATCGGTCCGCGCATTGTAGAAACTCCTCTTGCTTTCAACCACACTTTTACTTCATCAAATAATTTCTTTGATACATCCTTATCGTTGATACACTCATAAAAACCGAAGAAACCGACATTCTCATCGTGAAATTCGTTGTGCGTATGATTAATGATTGCGGCAATTCTACCAACAATTTTTCCATTTTGCTCTGCAAGGAAAAATTCTGTTTCCGCATGTTTGTAGAATGGATTCTTCTTTGTATCCATCAACATTTTTCTATCCATTATCATCGGTGGAACCCAATTCTCATCTCCCCGATAAATGTCCCACATCATCTTGATAAATTTTTTCACATCCGAAGATGTTTCAACGCGGCGAATCTTAATCATTTTAGATTTTAGATTTTAGATTTTAGATTTTATACTTACAACAATGTTCAATATAAAATCTAAAATATAAAATCATTGAATTATTCCAAGTTTCTTTCCTACAGAAGAAAACACTTCTAAAATTTTATTCAAGTGTTCATCTTCGTGCGCGGACATATAACTTGTCCGCATCATTTGCATTCCTTGCGGAACACCGGGAGAAATAAATGCATTCACGAAAACTCCCGCATCGTACAACGCGCGCCACATTTGAAACGCAAGCAAATCATCACCGACAATTACCGGAACTATCGCTGTTTGATTTTCAATAATTTTGAAACCGAGTTCTTTAAATCCTTTGCGCATTTTGTTTGCGTTGGAAATCAGTTTATCAACTCTATGGGGTTCTGCTTCCAAAATATCCAACGCCGCAAGCGCAGCAGCAACAGAAGCAGGTGTCGGACTTGCGGAAAAAATCAACGCGGGAGAGGTATGTTTGATAAAATTGATGACGCGCTCTTCGCCAACAACAAACCCGCCAAGCGATGCAAACGTTTTGCTGAACGTTCCCATCGTCATATCAATTTCTTTTTCCAAACCGAAATGACTTGGCGTTCCTCTCCCCCCTTTTCCTATAACGCCAACACTATGCGCATCGTCGCATAAAATTCTTGCATTATATTTTTTTGCAATGGAATTGAGATAAACCAAATCAACGATTTCTCCCGTTGTAGAAAAAACACCATCGGTAACAACCAACTTCGCCGCTTCAAGCGGAAGTTTGGAAATTACCCGCTCCATATCGTTCATATCGTTGTGTTTGTATCGCACAACCTCGGCAAACATTCCCTTCGCCATTAAATTTCCCGCAACGATACACGCATGATTATCTCTATCGGTAACAACGTATTCTCCGCGTTGCACAAGTGTTGGAATAATTCCCTGCGCTGTTTGATAACCGGTGGAAAAAAGTAAGCAGGCTTCTTTATTGAAAAATTTTGCGAGACGCGCTTCGAGTTCGTTGTGTAAATCCAATGTTCCCGTTAAATAGCGCGAACCGGAACAACCGGTTCCATATTTATTGACTGCATCGAGAGCGGCTTGTTTTACTTTCGGATGTGCCGTGAGTCCCAGATAATTATTCGAACCCGCCATCACCACTTTTCTTCCTTCGATTTGCACAACGGGACCTTCGTTCGCTTCAATCGCGCGGAAGTACGGATAAAATCCCGCGGCTTTTACTTCATCAGCGCGGGTAAATTCGTATGCTTTAGTAAATAAATCAACATTTTTCTTTTGGGCTTGCGTTGCGGGTGAGGAATGGTCGTCTGAATTCATGAGAAAAGTTGTATATGGACTTAAAATTTGCGCGTGAATATACTTTCAAACGGAAAAAGAAAAAAATAAAAAAGGCGATTCCGTTTTCAGAAATCGCCTTATGCAATTTGCCATTCCCGGGTTCCGAAGGAATCCCTTCGGGAAAAGAGGGAATCTAATTAATGGATTCCGCACCTCCGAAGGAGTCCTTTGGACAAGTGCGGAATGACAATGATAGTGTTATTTCATCAGCACCATTTTCTTCACATCAACAAAATTTTTATTCTCGCTTGAGGAAACCAAACGATAAAAATAGACGCCGCTCGATAACATACTCGCATCAAATTCTACTTCGTGTACCCCTTCATCCATTGCTTCGTTATTGAGTAACGTTGCAACTTCCTGTCCAAGCACATTGTATATCTTCAACGACACCAACCCCAAATCTCCAACCTCAAACCGTATTGTTGTCGTGGGATTAAACGGATTGGGATAATTTTGCAACAAAGAAAATTGTTCAGGAACGTTACTGCTTGTCGAGAACAATAATGGTTCGGATTTTGCTCCTGATACACGTCTAACAATACCAACATCTATGGCATCCTTCACGCCACGCAGGGTGATTGCAACGGGATTTTTCTTATTGCTTGTTGCCACCGTTCCTTTCACTATTGCTAATGAATCTACAAGATAATTCGTAGAATCTAACTCCGCGGAGAATGCATTGTTAATCGGTCGAATCACCGTTTTGATAAACGTAAGCAATTCAGCATAACTGCTCGCATTGTTCAGACCGTACCGTTTCCAATACGTTACTACGCTATCAAGGTAGTTCGCAATGAAACCAAGCGAGGAATCTTTCATATTTTTTCCGACAAGCGTAGCATCAATCGTTAGCCGGAGGTCTTTCAATCCTTTGGGAGTTACGCCTGTGTCACTTGCAATTAAATTCAATTTGAATGCAATCGCCTGCTCCCACGCAAAGTTGTTGAATTTTTTGGTATCGGGTTTTATTCCTCCCTTGAGAAATTTCTTCCCGACCCCTGTTGTTAAATCACGTGTGGAGTCCATCGGATATGCTTGCGTTGAATCGTGCGCTTTCGTGAAGAATTTTCCTAAGTCGGCGGCTTTTGAATACGCAATCCACGCAGAAGTTTTTCCTGAATCTTTATTCGCTATGCCGAGAAACGTTGCGCCTTTCTTTCCCAGTTTATAGAACGTATGCTCAACGGCTGTTTTAAGGTTCGGCGCTTTTTTCAACTTCTTGGTGATTTTATCATACGCTAACTTCACCACCGTTTTTGAAAGTGAAATATCCGCCTTGAATGTGCGGTACTTTGTTTCTTCCTTCATTCCGATATCATTACCTGTGGTAATTTGTCCTGTTGTTACCACAATACCGGAAAGCGTTCCTGGTGTAGCAGATGGACACGAAAGATAATTATGAATATCAGCAAACGTCTGCACCGAATATGTTCCTTCGGGAAGTTGGTTAAACGAATACGTTCCGTTACCATCAGTTGCTGTAACTGTGTGCAGTGGTTCTATCGTTACTATCATTCCAGGTAACCCCGGTTCATTATTATCTTTAACGCAATTTCCGTTTAAATCATTGTAAACCGTTCCGGTAATTGCTGGTGCGGTTGTTTGTGTAGGGGGAGTACCCGATAACCAGTTTGCAAAACTCACCAAGCCATAAATACTACTATCACGATTGTCGTAAATTTTTGTGATGTTGGCAGTGTTTGC
>JAGXRH010000011.1 GCA_018335975.1 Ignavibacteriales bacterium | reverse complement strand
GGTTTCAAGCTCGGTTTCGTCCAGCAAACCTAAACCCAAAATTGCCAGGGTGGCCCGCCGTTTGGCTTTGGTGATCGCCTTCATAAGAGCGTTGCAGAAAGCGTCGCCTTTGAGGTTTTCAATCGTCACCGCGCCTTTTTCCTGTTCCCGGCGGCCGTTGGGTAGGGATGCCTCGACGGTGACGACATAAACGCCCCGCATCTCTTTTTCCTCGATGATGGTGCGATTGACACCATGAACGCGGGCCAGCTGATCGGTCGCCCCTTTGGAGGCGTACAGCACTTCTTTGCCGTTCAGCTTGAGAAATGAAAAAGGTTGTGTCGTCGCATCCAAACCCAATCTTTCGCAAAGACTTTGGTAATACTGGGCTTTTTCCTGCGGCTGCAAACCCGACAGATCGCCTTTTAAGACAAGGGATTCATAAAGTTTGATGTTATCTTGAGTGGCTAATGCGGTCATAATTTAACTCCTTTAAGTTCTTTGAAATACTAATCAAGCAAGATGGCGTTTTCGTCGAACGGTAAATGTATCTGCTCGGAAGTCTGGTGTTGACATTCTTTGGCGTAATGCCTGGCCATCTTGGCGTGATGAACCATCTGTTTGCTGTGATAATTGACGACCTGTTTGTAATCGTTGACATCAAAAAGAGCTTCCTGTTTATAAACACGCTGTTCGTTACCGTTGGGGTCCGCTTCTACGATTGAGGCGAAGGCGGGCAAACCTTCCTCGGTCTTGATACTGCGAAGCAGTTGGCGGCAGGCGAATTTCAATGCCTTATCTTTGGCATCGGATAAAAGCCGTTCTGCGAGTTCGGGATTTTTTCCGACTTCTTTGACGATGTTGTCAATCGTCATCCATTCGACCTGACCAATGGCGGTCGTGAACATTTCGATCAAAGTTTCTTGTTTGGGTTCTGCTTTCATAATGATTTGATTTCCTCGGCAAATTCCGTAAATGTTTTGGCGTAGACCAGGCATTCCCGGATAAAATAGTTCTTTTTATCGGCATTCCAACTCGTGGCTATTTTTTGGATACCACCAAGCTTTTTGATTGTTTTGAGTCCGATGGCGGCTTGTTGAAGGGTGTCCGGCCATTTGTAGGTAATGGAATTTTGTTGTTCCACAGCGACGACTTCCGCCGCACTTTTTTTGGGGACACGGTTTATTTTGCTGATCGCCTGGCCGACGGTTTGAACTTCTCCCTTGGCAATCATTTCAACTACTTGTTGTTGGGTTTGTGAGTCAAATTTTGAAAGCTCCAAAAGCTCCGTCTTTTTCTCGGCCAGGGGAGTTTCGCGGATCAGGTCACGGACGTTTTGGGGGATGCGGTTGGCAATTTGCAGTTCTTTTTCCACGGTGCTTTTGGATTTATTAATTTTGTTGGAGGTATCTGTTGTAAATGAAGGGGTTGTTAAAGACGTAATTTCTACGTCTTTATAATTTTTGCCGTTTCGCGCCCCGTGTTTGGTGTTCGGATATTTGGCTTCGTAGATTTCTTTGCGCCGTTTAAACTGTTCGCTTCGTTCCAGGGCGGTCAGTTCATTGCGGATCAGATTTTCGTCCAGCTCCGCCAGCTCCCGGTCAAGCTCGGTCAGGAACAGGACGTTGACTTCGATTTCGGTCAGTCCTAAAAGTTTGTGAGCTTCCAGCCGGTGCATCCCGGCGACCAGTTCAAACCCGTCAAGAGTTGGAATGACCGTGATCGGGTTCAGCAGTCCGACCGAGTTGATCGAGGCGGCCAGTTCGGTCACGTCGCGCAGGATGCGTTTTCGGGCCGGGATTCTGATTTGATTGATTTTTATTTTCATTCAGCTCTTTGAAAAAATTAAATTCTGTTTTCGATAATGGTTGTGATCCGGTCATACATTTCGATATGCGGAAGTCTTTCTACCCGGTCGTGGCAGTTCAGACACAACAGCGCGACTTGTTTTAGCTCCGTCTCATCGGTAATGAAGCGCCTTTTGAAACGATGGGCGAAGGTTAAATAAAAATCGCCTCCGCAGGTTTCGCAAACCACGATCCCTTTGGCTAAAAACTCGATCTTGAGTCTCCGGCGAATGCGCTCCCACTGGGTAGTTTTCCGACCTTTACGGATCATCCTGTCTTGTTTAGCGAGAACCCTGCCGATGTTCATGCCGGCCTCCTGAACTCGTTGTTTAGCTCGCGCCCGTCGATGACTTCGGCGTTGGTGTTCTGAAAACGGCGTTTTTCCATATCGGCGCAACGGTCACAAAGTTTGAAAGTGGTCACATTCTGCCAGGTGGTTGGAAGCTGCGGGCACATGTTAACTATTTCCGTCACAAAGCGGAGCCCGGTGACTTTTTTGCATTCCTGGCAACGACCTGTCAGTCCGCCGTTTTGAATTGAAATCTTTTCGTAGTAGTTCTTTGACATGTTAGGCAGCCCTCCTGAAAGGTCTGACGCTGTTGGCCACGTTGTTGGCTAACACCCCATAACGTTTGAGTAACTCGAAAAGAGCGAAATGCCAGGAGATTTGTCCGTGGCAATCGCAAGTTTCGTGGCAGCCGAATTTGGTCACATATCTTGTTTTGCCCGAACCCGAAATAAAGAAAAGAACCGTCCCGTCAAACTTAATGGAAGTGTTCCGCATGGCCGCTTCAAACGCTTTATCTATCACCGAGAGCCATCTGAGACCTATCGTTTCGCCGTTCATGATGACCGCAAAGGCTATTAATTGTTGGCGGGCGACTTCCATTAATTCGCCGTTGAGTCCGGTCGGGGCGGTGTGAACCGCCCAGTAAACAGCTTTTCTCGTAAACACTTTGGCCCCCTTTTTGAGTTCTTCGATAGCGTCGAAATACTGGACATCCTGATTCGCTGTGTGGGAATGATAAGAAAATCCAAAGTAAGCGCGACGTGCATCCGAACTGCGAACCGATTCAATTACCCGCGCGGTTCCGATTTCCAGGAGTGCCCGACCTTCTTTAACTTTTTCGATTTTTTCAGTTGCGATGTCCATTTTGAAAAATTGCCATTTGCCGTAAATATGTTCGCCGGTTCCCTGTACTTTGCGTCCGTCTCGTTGATGTCTTGCGTCCATTCTGATCTTTCTCCTTTGGAAATTTCTAACCTGAGAAAGATTGTAGATTATTTATCTACGTTATGTCAAGAGAAAATCTACATATTTTCGATAAGTGCGAAAAAAATGTTTTAAGAAAGGCGCAAATCGTCGGCAGAAACGCCCAATTGATCGGCGATTAGGAAAACTTCGTCGCCTAAAATCGCATAGGAGTTTTGCAAGCGGCGAGAAATTAAATCTCGGTTTAATAACCCAATCCTACGCCCTAATTCGGCGAAAGAAAGATTTCTTTCCTCGCAAAGTCTTTTGATTTTTGCGACATCAATTAATTTATTCTTTGGTTCTTTTGTGGCAACTGTATCCATAACTTATGTCCGTAAATAATCTACAACAAACAAGACACAACCGTCAAGAGTTAATCTACAATCTTCAAAAGATGTCATTTACAGATGATTTTGCTAATTGGTTAGAAAATGCTTATCAAAATTCGCGGTTCAAATCGTATGCCGCACTTGGTAAAGCGGCTGGCGGGTTATCGCGATCAACCATTGCAAGTTTGGCAAAAGCAAAACCGCAAACCGCCACAAACAAGGCGAGTCGGCCAAAAAGAGAAAATGTAATTGCTATTGCTAAGGCTTTAAATGCAGATATTGACAAGGTTTTACAGATTGCGGGACACGCCCCAATTAATCTTGACGAAGGATTTTACCGAATTATTGACAAATTCTCTCCTCGCGGTAAAAGGATGGCTAATAAGCAAATCAAGGCCATTCTCGAAACCATAGCCGAAGATGAAGGAGTTGAACCTGATTTTGATTACGGGACTTTTGGAGAGGAAAAAGAACATTCAAAAGGAATCCAAGAGCAACCCGGACTACACAGAAACCCGACCGGGAAAAGTAAAAAAGCCGCCGAAAAACAAGCCGATGACATTATAGAGAATCTTGACCTTGAAAATTTTGATACCGATTACGGGGATTTTGGAGAGGATAAAGAATGAAGGATAGAACCCAGGAAACTTTCAGATGTCCTTTATATCAACAAACCGTTTCAGTGTTGGTTGAAAACACTCTTTGCGAAAGATGCGATTCACAAGGGAAAAGACATATATCCGACCAAGAGTTTAAGGACTGTTCGGGTTTTCCTGAATGCGGGATCGGCCAGCGCGTTGACGGCCAGCCGGTAATTCCGAATGTTATGAATTGTCCAGCTCATTGCGAAATAATTGAGCATAAGTGGAATCGTCATAGTCGGCAGGATTAATCACAACCGCTATTTCGACCCAAACATTGATCTGCTCGTTGAGGGTGAAAATAATATCCGGCTTAACCTCTTTCTCGACTCCCCGATAAACAAGGTCGGGGTTGGATTTTAAGGCTTCCCTGATTTTTTGGTTGACAATGGTCATCGGGCAGATTTCACTCATAAAACCAATAATACACGATTTCGGTGGTTATAGGAAGAAGGGCACGATTTTGATTACGGGGATTTTGATGAGGAAAATAAATAGTTTTAGCGAAAAATTATGTCGATCACATTGAAAATAGAAAATATATCACAGGCGGGGGTTGAGATTTCCTTTACTCATTTCAGCGCCGGGGAAAGGGATGGCCTGACCAGTCTGAGCGGACATTTCACGGTTCACCCCGCTAATGAGCATACGATAGGCGACATCAGAGAAATGGCAGTTACCCGATTGAGGGAAATCTTAAAAACCGAAAGCGAAGCTAAGATGCGGTTTGACTAAGCGCTTTTTCCCTTTGCTGCCGGAATCGAATAAAATCGCGAGCTTCGTCAATGGTCATTCTGACTGGGATTTCGTCAACTCTCAAAATTTCCCGGATCGTTTCTTTGACTTCTTTATCTTGCAGGATTTCGAGTAATTCTTCTTTGGTCATAGCAGCCTAAATTTACCACTTGTTTGTGTTTGAGACAAGATGAATCTCTCACTTGAAAAAATAAAAGAAACCTTCCCGTTTATAAACGAAAAGGCGTATACCTCAAACGATTTTTGGCGGGTAGCTAAAAGCTTGAAAATAATCGTTAAAGAGGAACCTTTATTAATTGACGGCTATTACAAGGTTGAAAAAGGCAAACCTGTTATTTTGATAAACATTGATCTCCCGCCGGTGGAATGGACTTTAACGGCTTTTCACGAGCTTGTCCATCACTTGCTCGATTTTCCTTATAAGAAAAGCTCAGTGCTGCTTTACCGGGATGTTCAAAAAATGCAAAGTATTCAGGAGGAACGGGCCGAAGCGATTGCTTTAATTTTAATGATTCCCATTTTGAAATTAAAGGAATTGGAGGAGACGCCGTTTGACCAGCCCCACCCTTTTACCCAAAAAGTTCTGGTCAAACGACAGCGGATTTTTGAGAGATTTGGAGTTTGAAAAAGATTAAGTTTTTATATGGAGTTTAAGATATGAAAATATTTGCATTATTAATAATCTGCCTTCTCTTTTTCGGTTGTCAAAACACCTCTATACCCAATCAACCGGTTAATATAGCAAAACAAATCCAAACCCCGGCTCCCGCAACCCCAGAACCTCCTCAAAAAGACGTGGACATTCCCAATCTGGTTGGTAAAAATCAAAGTGAGATTATTACCAAATTAGGCAAACCCTTAGAAACTACCGTTCTTAATAAAACCGATAAAACGGGGGAGCTGAGTTTCGATTACACCACCTCAAATGCAAGATACTTCATAAATTTTAAGAACGGAAAAGCTGATTACTTTCACTACGATTCTAAAAAAGGATTTGCGACAACTTTTGAACTAGGTGATTTGGCCGGGGTTAATTTAAGAGATGTCCAACCAACCGACAGTAACGCCGCTGTCATAACTTATTCCGGCAAGATCGGGGGAATTGATTGGCACGAAATATCCGTTGCAAAGACCGATAAAGGTTATTCAATCCTTGCCTTTCAAAAAACACCTTGAAAAAAAATGGAGTTTAATTATGCCAAATCCCGCAAAGGTCAGGTGTCCCGTCTGCCAAACAATTAATCCCTGGGGCGCATTATTTTGTAATGGGTGCGGAGCCAGGTTTATAGCCCCGATTATTCAACCGAATAAAGGAATGGACAGCAAAGCCCTGGCCGGAATTATCACTCTGGGAATGTTGGGATTGTGCGGTTTTTGCGGACTGATCGGATCAATAAAACAAAATCGGGAGGCCAAAGTTGAAAATACAAACGTTAACCAACCTGTTAATATCTCTACCCCCTTGCCCAAAGAGGATTTTGTCGCAATCAAAAAGAAGACCGATGTTCTTTTAGGGATGAGTAATACCACCACATACACCATCGATGAATTAAAACCTTTCGATCAGGTCAGAAATCAACTAAAGGAAATCCCGAAAGAAGATAAAATTTCAAAGAAGCCCAGGCTTTAGATAAAAAACTTATTGACAAATCCGCCCGGCTCGCCGCTGAGATTGTTGTCCTGGGCGATAGACCTACCGAGCTTGATTGCAAATGGGCTTTTAACGATTATTTGAGGGATAATTTGAATAAAGCTGAGGCTGATAGCGCGATCGAAGCCTACAATTCGCCGGATGTGGTCAACTTGCCGCCGGGCAATTCGATGTATCGCCTTTCCAATGCGGTCAGTTGGATTGCTCAAGCGGCGGAGATTGCACCGGAACGGGCTCTCGAACTCAATAAGATCGCGGGAAATTTGATTCCAAGATCAGAAAAGATTGAGGCGGCGGAGGTTTAGTAAATTTCAGAAATTAGCGTAAAAAGGTCGGCGTTAAAACCGGCCTTTTTTATTGATTCGTATTTATTTTTGTGATAGTTTGCCCCTATTGAAAAGTTTAAACAAGGAAAATAAACACAGCCACTATCAAGTTTGAAGATTTTACTGAAGTTTTGTTCCGGATAGATAAAAGCACGATGAGCATCAGAGTTTACGAAACAGACGAAACTAAAACCATCAGCGCGGCGCGGCGGCTCTGCGGTCTGGTCGCTGAGGCAACGGACTATGTTAAAGAAGGCGAGACGAAAGCGATCAGTTTTTAGGTATTTGAAATAAAAAAGCAGAACAGGGTTTCATAATCTGGGTCTGCAATTATTGAAATTGATTGACTTTCTATTTACGTTTATCTGTAATTTAATTATTATTGGTCATTTTCAACAATTATAATGCAAAATTCATTTCACAATTATAAAAATAGTAATTGGTTTTGCCTCAGTGGAATTTTATTAATTTCAATAATTACAATCGTTTTGCCGATACTTTTGATGGGATTTCCGAATGGCGGTCCCGATATGATGCAGCATTGCAAATTTGCCCTAGCCTATTACGATTCAATTTCAAATGGTATTTTCTTTCCGGGTTGGGTGTCTGACAACATAGATTACGGAAGTGTCGGAATCCGATTTTACCCGCCTTTACCTTATTATTTTTTAGCAGTTTCAAAAATGATTTTCGGAAACTGGTTTGATGCTTTTTGGATAAATCTTTTTTTGTGGATGTTGGTTGGAGCGGTTGGAGTTTATCTGTTCGCCAAAGAATGGGTTTCGCCTTTCACGGCAATGGTTGCGAGTATTATTTACGCAACTATGCCATATCATTTATTGCAAATTTTTCAATACTTTCTTTATGCCGAATTTATCGCCCTTTGTATTTTGCCTTTCTGTTTTTTGTCTGTCACCCGAATCTGTCTTTACCGGAGATGGATTGATACTCTACTGTTCACCATTTCATATTCCCTACTTATTTTGACGCATATTCCCCTGTCGTTGATCGGCTCGATCAGTTTGTTTTTTTATGTTCTTGTTTTGATTGATTACAAAAACTTTATCCCTACCTTAAAATATTTGATTAGTTCGCTTTGTTTAAGTTTAGGAGCAACTTCTTTTTATTGGCTCAAGGTCGTGACAGAAATTAAATGGGTTGCACATAACAACACAAATTTTTCTGAAGATTTGTTTGGTTATACTGAATGGCTTTTCCCGATTTCATTAAGTCATCATGAGAATGACTTAATCACGAATAATGCAGGTTTTTTTGATGTATTGATTCTCTTAAATCTTTTGCTTTTATTACCTGC
>JAGXRH010000010.1 GCA_018335975.1 Ignavibacteriales bacterium | reverse complement strand
GCGAAAGAACTTGCTCGGAACACAAAAGACGGACGATTCGGTTTTCAAGATTGGATTGTGGAAATAATGCTTGGCGGCGTATTGAATCCGAAACGCACCGCTGATGGCGGTTGGGATGGTTATCTCACATTTGAAAAAGAAGAAGGAAAAAAAGAAGTCGTGCTGGTGGAAGTGAAAAGCGGAAAAGTGAATGTGAAAAATATCCGTGAGTTTATTCAAGTGGTGGAAAAGCAGCAAGCGAGTATCGGCGTGTTTGTGTGTTTCGAGGAAACGGTAACAAAAGATATGCTGCACGAATCGAAGTCGCAAGGATATTATGCAAAAGAAATGTTCGGCAATCGGTACGATAAAATTCAAATCATCTCGGTTGAAGATTTGCTGAACGGCAAACATATTCAAATGCCGGAATCGCGTGTAGGAGTTTTCAAATATGCGACGAAGAAAGTAATGGCGATGAAAGTGAAAGAGAAGCAAGAAAAGTTTTTGTAAAATAAACTTGGTGTCTTTGTGTCTTGGTGGTAAGAAAAAAATTAAACACCAAGACACCAAGGCACAAAGAAGGAAAAATAATAATGCGACAATTTGAACCGATACCGAAATATTTAGATGAACTCGCAAAACAAGCAGTTGATGCGGCGTTTCAAGTTCATTCAACATTAGGTCCGGGGCTTTTGGAATCTGTATATGAAGTGTGTTATGCACACGAAATAAAAAAACGGGAATGAATGTAGAAACACAAGTTGCATTTCCAATTATATATGATAGCGTAAAACTTGAAGCAGGTTTGCGATTAGATATGTTAATTGAAAAGCAACTCATCGTCGAAATCAAAGCAGTAGAAATTTTGCATCCGGTATTTGAAGCGCAATTAATGACATATTTGAAACTAACTCAAAGACGATTAGGTTTACTCATCAACTTCAATGTTCCACTTATCAAAGATGGAATTAAACGAATAGCATTATAAACTTTGTGTCTTGGTGTTTAAATTTTACCACCAAGACACAAAGGCACAAAGAAATTATTCATCAAAAAAATCATTATGAAAATAGCAAACTACGAACTGTACTCAATTGAAACCGGTCGCTTTGCCCTTGATGGCGGAGCGATGTTCGGTATTGTTCCAAAACCGTTGTGGAGCAAATCAAACTCTCCCGACGAACGCAACCGCATTGAACTCGCCGCGCGCGGATTACTTTTGAAAGGAGAAGGAAAAATAATTCTCATTGATAACGGCAACGGAAATAAATTCACCGACAAACAAATTGATATTTATCGTTTGGATAATAGTCAATCAAGTTTGGAAACATCGCTTGCAAATGTTGGCGTGAGTAAAGCAGATGTAACCGATGTCATTCTCACACATTTGCATTTCGACCATGCAGGCGGTTCAACAATAAATGAAGATAGCGTATTAAAACCTGCTTTCCCGAACGCAAAATATTACGTGCAAAAAAAACATTACCTCCGTTCGCAAAATGCAAACGAAAAAGACCGCGGAAGTTTTATGCCCGATGATTTTATACCGCTCAAAGATTTTGGCGTATTAGAATTTATCGAAGGGAATGAAAAAGTATTCCCGAACATCGAGTTTATGATTTGCAACGGACATACCGACGCACAACAACTTCCTGAAATTTCTGATGGAGAAACGACGCTGCTCTATTGCTGCGATATGATTCCGACAAGTTCACACATTCCTCTCCCCTACATTATGGGCTATGATTTACGCCCACTGGAAACACTGGAAGAAAAGAAACTCATCCTCAACAATGCCGCCGACGAAAACTGGATTCTCTTTTTTGAACACGACCCGAATACTGTTGCTGCAAAAGTTACGCGTACGGAAAAAGGGATTGTGATGAGTGAAAAAGTAAAATTGTAATTTGAGCTTTGGACAATGCTGAGAAAATTTCTTCTCATATTATTATCATCATCGCTCTTTCTTTTATCGTTCATCATTCAGAAAAAAAAATACAAAAGTTTTTTTGAACGTAGTGAACCAACCGGCGATTGGTTTTATGCGCAACGCGCATTTCCTTTCAACGAAATCAACTACGATGCGTACAAATCTGCATTGCAACAAGCAAATGCAATGAAATCAAACACAAAAAGCAACTCAAACGATTGGACCTTTGCCGGACCCGTAAATATTGGCGGAAGAATTACCGATGTGGAAATGCCTAATTCAAATACGCAGATAATTTACTCAGGAGCGGCAAGCGGTGGAGTTTTCAAATCTACCAATCTTGGCGAAAGTTGGTTTCCGATTTTTGATTCTGCGTTGAGTTTATCCATCGGCGATATTGCAATTTCACCAACAAATGAAAACACAATTTACGTGGGTACAGGCGAACCAAACGGTGGAAGCGGCTCAGTTACGTATGGAGGGTTCGGTGTTTATAAATCTGCTGATGCAGGAGAGCATTGGATTTCTCTCGGTTTAGATTCGACACGTTACATTGGAAAAATTGCTCTTGACCCGACCGACTCACAAAAAATTTTTGTCGCCGCAATGGGAAATATGTACGCGAACACTTCTCAACGTGGAGTGTATCGAACTACAAACGGTGGAAATTCGTGGGAGAAGGTTTTTTTCATTTCAGATTCCACCGGTTGCATTGATGTTGCAGTAAACCCGACTTCTCCGAATATAATTTACGCCGCAATGTGGGAGCGTATTCGTCATCCGGGGGGAAGAACGTACGGAGGAATGACAAGCGGAATTTATCGCTCAACCGACGGTGGAAATAATTGGTCACAATTGACAAACGGACTACCTGCAAACTCGACTGAGAATGGAAGAATTACTCTCGCTCTTTCACCATCGAATCCGAATATCATTTACGCAAGTTATGTTTCCACTTCGGGACCATTTCTTGGAATGTATAAATCTACGAACAATGGCGACAGTTGGACTTCGATTAATATTTCCGCTATTAGCACATCGGGTTACGATTGGTGGTTTGGCGGTGTTCGCGTTCATCCGACAAACCCAAACTCCATTTATCTCTTAGGTTTTACTGCAAGTTATTCAACAAACAGCGGAACAACGTGGAATGATTTTTCTAACACAATGCACGTTGACCATCACGCATTATTCATTCATCCAACGCTCGATTTAATTCTCGAAGGAAATGATGGTGGATTGTACTATTCCGTGAACGAAGGAATGAGTTGGACACATTTTGACAATCTTCCCATTACACAATTTTATACGTGTGAAATTGATGAGCAATTGCCTGAGCGTCTTTACGGGGGAACGCAGGACAACGGCACAAACAGAACGCTCACCGGAAACACTGATGATTGGGAAGAAATTTTTGGCGGCGATGGATTTTATGTACTCGTTGACCCGGCAGATAATAGTTACATTTATATGGAATACCAATACGGCGGTTTTAGTTTTGGAACTTCAGGAATTGATTTCGGTGATAGGTTTAATTGGAGTACGCCGTTTGTGTTCAATCCGCAAAATTCAGCGTCGCTATTTCTTGGTTCAAACAAATTATACAAAACAACGAATCGCGCAGGCAATTGGAATTTGATAAGCGGCGATTTAACAAATGGACCTTCGCCGGGGAATTTACAGTTCGGAACAATAACAACAATCGCCGTTGCACCATCAGATTCAAACGTAATTTACGTTGGAACGGATGATGCAAATGTTTGGGTTACAACAAACGGCGGAACAAACTGGAATCACGTTTCCGATAGTTTACCACATCGTTGGATTACGCGTGTTGCCGTTGATAATTTGAACTCGAACATTGCCTATGTAACTATTTCCGGTTTTCGCTGGAATGAACCTCTCTCCCATATTTTCCGAACGACAAATGCCGGAGAAACATGGAATGCAATTTCAAGTAATCTCCCGGAAGCACCGGTGAATGATGTAATCGTTGACCCCGAACTTGATTCAACTCTTTACGCCGCAACGGATGTCGGGGTATTTGTTACTAATAATTTAGGAAATACGTGGGAAGTGCTGGGAAATAATTTACCGAATGTTGTCGTGAATGATTTGGTTTTTCATAACGACACGCGAACACTTGTTGCAGCCACGTATGGTCGTTCGATGTATAAAATAAATGTTGCCAGCGTTACGTCAGTTAAAAGTGAGGAGTTAAAAGTTAAAAGTTTCTCTCTCTCTCAAAATTTTCCGAATCCTTTTAATCCGACAACGATTATTCGATTCACAATGCATGAATCACGACTCACGACATTGAAAATTTATGACATAATGGGAAAAGAAATTACAACATTACTTTCACAAAATCTTCCTGCGGGAGAACACGAAGTTGAATGGAATGCGAGTAACGCTCCATCAGGAATATATTTTTCAAGATTGCAAGTTGCGGAAAAAGTCGTAACGGTGAAGATGGTGCTGGTAAAGTGAGTATAGCGTAAAACAGTCGTTCTGGCAGGTTCCTTGGAAAAATTCGAGGAATATTCGAACCGTTTTGACGAATTCCTTTGTAAAACAATAACCGCTGAACAAATTAATATTTTCCATTACCGTTGCTTATTTGGAAATAAGGCGTATATTTGGCTCGTCAAAATGCCTGCCTCGGAACAGTGATTCTCCTTTTTCGGTCAGACTTCATCATTCCCCGTCGTTTATTTTCTTGCGAAAGTAGCCTGCAGGTATTCCCTGACATTTTTAACAATATTTCTCACTTTTATTATTTTAATATGAATATCTATATAGGCAACTTATCGCATGACGTTACTGAAGGCGATTTGCGCACAGCATTTTCCGAGTTCGGACAGGTTTCTACTGCAACAGTTATCAAAGACAAATTTACGAATGAACATCGTGGATTTGGTTTTGTAGAGATGCCGGTCAAAACAGAAGCAGAAAATGCAATTCGCGGATTGAACGGTAATGAACTCAAAGGCAAAAACGTAACCGTAAACGAAGCGCGCCCCAAAACTGAAAACCGAGGTTTCGGTGGTGGTGGTGGTGGACGCGATCGTCGTAGCGGTGGCGGTGGAAGCAGCAGTGGTGGCGGCGGTGGTCGGCGCGGCGGC
>JAGXRH010000009.1 GCA_018335975.1 Ignavibacteriales bacterium | reverse complement strand
ACCATGTTTTCGCAACCAGACCAAAACCGTGCTGCGACCCTGAATGCCATATTTCGTTTGTGCTTGTTTGTATGTCAGTTGCCCTTTTTCGACTTCATCGACGACTTGTAATTTGAACGCTAATCCGTAATCTCTTTGCGTCCGTTTTGTGTTCCCGTTTCGTTTTGTGTTTTCCATAAGTTGATTCAGTTTGTGTCAACTTATTCTAGGACGGTTCATATGTGAGTTAAAAAAAGCCAAACAATATTTTACCCTTTTACTCCTGCGGAAAATTTTCCCCGTCTGCAGGAAATCCCGTTTCCCGGTTACATCTCCCCTCGCGATGGTAAGGGTTTCCCTCACAACACGCGGGGCTTTCTCTTCGCCTCGCAGGAATCCCCTCCTCTCTGATTACTTTCCCCGAATTACGTGCGGGGAAATCTCCATCCCCTCAGGGGAGCCCAGGAGGATTGGGGGAAATTCCCGGCAATTCGGGGGAGTTCCTCATCTGTTTCGGGGACTCCCTCCTGAGGTGAGGGAGTTCGAAATTGAGAATAGGAATTCCCCGCTTTACTTCTAAACTTCCCCTTATCGCTTGAGGGATTCCCCGCACGTTATGGGGGATTCCCCGGAGGCATCGGGGGAAAGTATTTTCAGCAAAACAGGCGAAAAACAGCAGAAAAGGTGAACCTTCGTTGCTGGTTACATTGAGACCGTAACAACGTAGTTTACGTTTATGGGAAAAGGGAAAACCGCAAAAAAGTGGACTCTCCGTTTAAAAGTAACTGCTCAACATTGTTTTGGCGGGAAAAATATAAGGGGATTTTTTGAAAAATGCAAATGAGAAAATGCGCAAAAGAATTTTTCAATTGATAATTTGAAAGTTTAGCGATGGCAAGATGTTGAGACTGAAAGATGATGTGATGAGAAGAAAACTGTTTTATCTCAACATCTTCTCTACTCAACGACTAACCGACCTTTTGTTTCCTTCACACCTTCCTTTTATATTCTGCCTGGAAATTCTTCACACGAAAATAGTAATCAATTGCCAAACCGTGTAAGCGAGGCGACAACTCGTTACAATATAATTGACCCGCAACTGAAAAAAGTTGGATGGAATGTTTCTGACCGAACAAAAGTCGGCATGGAAATTCCCGTTTCGGGATATGATACTCATTGGGAAGAGGGCATTACTGATTATTGTCTCTACCGCGCAAATGGTGAAGTGCTTGCCGTTGTTGAAGCAAAACGAACAAGCAGAGATGCGCGCGTTGGTGAGAAACAAGTGTATGACTATGTAACTGCAATTGAAAAAAAACAATCCTTTCGCCCGTTTGCTTTTTTGACGAACGGAGATGATATATTTTTCTGGGATACGGATGTTTCTTCATTGCGGCGTGTTGCAGGATTTTTTTCTCCGGAAAATTTAGAACGATTGCTTTTTCTGAAACTCCACAAACTTCCGCTAAACATGGTTACCATCAATGATAACATTGTAAACCGCGCATATCAAGTGGAAGCGATTCGCAGAATTTCGGAAGCGATTGAAGTGAAAAAGAAAAGGAAGGCATTACTCGTTATGGCAACAGGAACGGGAAAGACGCGTACAATTATGGCGCTCATAGATGTTTTCCTCAAAGCACACGCCGCGCAGAAAATTCTTTTCCTTGCTGACCGCGATGCTCTTGTATCACAAGCGCTCACCGATGGATTTAAAACATTTCTTCCCGATGAATCCCGCGCAAGGATTAGAACGTACGCCACTGAAACCACTGCTCGTGTGTATGTTGCAACACTTCAAACGCTGGAGTTATGTTACGATAAATTTACTCCCGCAGATTTTGATGTGATTATTTCCGACGAATGTCATCGCTCGATTTATAATAAGTTTACTGATGTGCTTGCGTATTTTGACGCCGTGCAGATCGGGTTAACAGCAACACCCGCAGAATTTATTGATAGAGATTCGTTTAAATTTTTCGATTGCGATAATTCAATTCCGACGTTTCTCTACACATACGATGTTGCTGTAAAAGAAAATTATCTTGCCGATTTCAATGTGTATGCGGCGCAAACAAAATTTCAACGCAAGGGAATTAAAGGCGTAGATTTATCGGATGAAGAAAGAACTTCATTAGAAGAACGCGGCATTGACCCCGACACCATTGATTTTGAAGGAACTGACCTCGAGCGAAAAGTTACCAACAAAGATACATTGAAACGACAATGGGAAGAGTTTATGGATTTTTGTATCAAAGATGCAACGGGACAACTTCCCGGAAAAACTATTGTCTTTGCAATTACACACAAACACGCGATGCGATTAGCGGAAACGTTTAACGAAATGTATCCCGAATACAATGGAAAACTCATCCAAGTGATTGATTCTAAAATGGAACGCGCGCGCGACCTTCTCGACAATTTCAAAAAACAAGATATGCCGCGCATTGCAATCTCTGTTGATATGCTCGATACCGGCGTTGATATTCCCGAAGTTGTCAATCTTGCGTTTATGAAGCCGGTCAATTCGCATATTAAATTCTGGCAAATGATTGGAAGAGGAACGCGGCATCACTCGGCGTGTAAACATTTTGAATGGCTTCCCAACAAAAAGAAAGAAGATTTTCTCATTGTGGATTACTGGGAAAACTTTGAGCATTTTCAGATGAAGCCGAACGAGGAAGAAAAAACTACGCAAGTTCCGGTACTCGTTACTATTTTCAATACACGCTTGCAAAAACTTTCCTTGCTTCTCAACAATCAAACAAGCGAAGATGCAAAACGTATCATCAATGATGCACGAAAAGATATTGCGCGGATTCCTTTGCAATCATTTTCAGTAAAGAGAGCGTTCAATGAAGTGAAAGAAGTGTGGGAAGATGACTTCTGGAATTACCTCACAGCAAACAAACTTGATTTTCTCCGGTTGAAAGTTGCTCCGTTACTCCGGTTTGTTCCTCATATTCAACCTCCCAAAGAGTTTTTTGTAAGCAAGATGGAACGATGCGGGCTTGCGTTACTTCAGAAAAAAGATTTGCAAACGCATATTGATTCCATTCGGGAAGATGTAAGTTTATTGCCAACGAACATTTCGGAAGTTGCAACAAAGAGAGATATTATAGAGATGTTACTCTCGAACGATTTCAAACAAAGTCTCACGCTTGCAAAACTTGATGAAGTGCGGGATGTCCTTGCGCCGCTGATGAAATACAAACGGGAGAAACCATCGCTCGTTATTGAACTTGGTTTGGATGATATAATTGACTCGCGCAAGTGGGTGGTGTTGAAAAAAGATTCACAACGAATATTTGTTGAGGAATACAGAAAGCGCATTGAAGAAAAGATTGAACAACTTGCGCAACGCCATCCGACGATTCAAAAACTGAAAAGGAAAGAAGCAGTAAGTTTGGAAGATTTTATTTTGCTGGAAGAAACGCTCGAAGGAGAACTCGGCAGCGATGAAATAGATTTGAACGATGACAATATGCTGAAAGCGTTTGGCGTACGTGTCGGAAGTTTTGTAGATTTCCTTAAACATATTTTAAATATAGAACAACTTCCTACGTATGAAACAATTGTCCGTAAATCGTTTGATGCGTTTATCCTTGAACATAATTACAACGCCGACCAATCCCGTTTTCTCCGCGCAGTGCAAACTGTGTTTTTACAAACAAAGAAGATTAACGTAGCAGATTTGTATGAAGAACCATTTACAAATTTTGGAATGAACGCCGTCGAAAAACTGTTTACACAAAGTGAAATTGATGAGTTAATTTTGTTGACGAAGAAATTAGCGGTGTAAATATTTTATGAAGCTTTTAAAACCGGCGCGTCATTTCGATGAGCGAAGCGACGAGAAATCTCCTCAGAGGTTTCATCTCTGGTAATAGCGAATGAAATAATCATTTTGTATTTTGGAATCGAAATTTTTCAAAACGAATAATAGAATAACACAATGCAAACAACAACCCTCAACAATAATGAAGTTGCAAACATTATTCGACAACTTTCGCCGGAACAAAAATATTCGGTTCTGTTATCTCTTGCAGAAGAAACGCAGGAGCGAGGAGAACAGCGTATAATGTTCGCGGAACGAAGATTTCGCACTGCCGCAGCGAAAAAAGGATTGCAATGGGATGTACTCAGTGAAGAAGAACGAATTGCTTTTGTTGATGCTCTTGTGCATGAAGCAAGAATCGGATGAAATACGTTGCCGTATTCGATACGAATATTCTTGTTTCAGCGAGCGGATGGAAAGGAAAACCGTTTCGTTGTGTCGAACTTTCCCGCGCGGGAGTTGTTGAATCGGTAACGTGCAGTGAAATTCTTGACGAAGCGCGGAGAATTCTTCGGACAAAATTAGAATTTCCAGACGACGAAGTTCTCGACATCATTACCGATTACTTAACGTTCTTCCGTTTAGTTACCATTCACGGAACGCTTCCCCAACTTTCCAGCGATCCTTCCGATACAAAAATTTTAGAGTGCGCGGTCGAGGCAAAAGCAACACACATCGTAACTGGCGACACAAAACATTTACTTCCCCTCAAAGAATTTCAAGGCATTTCTATTGTAAGTGCCGACGATTTTCTCTCGCTCGTCCTTCAAGAGAAAAAATAAATTGCAAACATTCAGATAGTTGTAAATATGACAGCAGATTTTACTGAAATAAAAACAATCCGTCATGCCGAATTTATTTCGGCATCTTTTACAATCAAGCAACAGTTCCCGAAACAAGTTCGGGATGACGTACTTTTTTGAGTTCGAGAAGTTAAAAACAAAAAATGAAAACAATAATCTAAATGCTCACCGACTCCATTCTCAAATCTCAAGTTGATGCTCTCTGGAACCGTTTCTGGTCGGGAGGAATTGCGAATCCGCTTACGGCAATTGAGCAGATGTCGTATCTACTTTTTTTACGGCGATTAGAAGACGACGACAACGCACAATCCGCATCAGCAAAACGGCGAGGACAATCGCACACTTCCATCTTTCGCGGGAATGAAAAATGCCGTTGGTCATATTGGAGTCAACTTCCCGGCGAGCAAATGCTGAAACACGTTCGCGATACCGTGTTCGAGTTTCTTCGCAATCTCGGAGACGAAACAAGCACGTTCACGCAGTATATGCAAGATGCGATGTTCATTATTCCGAAAGCGTCGCTGTTGCAAGAAGCGGTAAAAATTATTGACGATATGCACATCTCCGAGCAGAACATTGACGTGCAAGGAGATTTGTATGAATACTTATTGATGCAATTAACGACGGCGGGAAAAAACGGACAGTTCCGAACGCCGCGCCACATTATACGAATGATGGTAAAACTTGTCAATCCGAAAATAGGCGATAGAATGTGCGACCCCGCGGGCGGTACTGCGGGATTTCTTGTTGCGGGTTACGAACACATTCTCGAAATGAATACGAGCGACGAAGTGAAAGAATACGATGAAGAAGGAAAAGTTCATCATTTGATTGGCGATAAAATCGCCGATAAAAAACTTCTCAAGTTTTTGAAAACGCACACGCTGACGGGATTCGATTTTGATACAACAATGGTGCGTATCGGCGCAATGAATTTAATGCTGCACGGTATTGATAATCCCAACTTTCGTTATACCGATGCGCTTTCGAAATCGTTCACCGAAAAAGAAACGTATGATGTTGTGCTTGCAAATCCTCCGTTCAAAGGTTCGATAGATGCAAGCGATATCAATGAACGCTTCTCGCTGAAAACCACAAAAACCGAACTCCTCTTTTTGGAATTGATGTACGATTTGCTCGTAACCGGAGGACGCTGCGGAGTAATTGTTCCCGATGGAGTGTTGTTCGGCACAAGCAACGCGCATATCGGATTGAGAAAAATTCTGCTCGATAAATGCAATGTGGAAGGAATTATTTCAATGCCTTCCGGCGTGTTCAAACCATACGCGGGAGTAAGCACGGCAATTATTATTTTCACCAAAGGAGAAGAAACAAAAAACGTTTGGTTTTACGATATGCAAGCGGATGGTTTTTCTTTGGATGATAAACGGCAGAAAATTTCTGACAACGACATTCCCGACATCATTGAAAAATTCCCGAAACACAACGTAGGGGCAATTCATGAATTGCCCCTACAAACGAAGAAAGAGAATAAATGTTTCCTTGTTCCCGCAGATGAAATACGCGCAAACAAATACGACCTCTCCATTTCCCGTTACAAAAAAATTGGGTAGTGTCAAATACGAGTTGACATTTCATTGTTGTAATTAATGATAAACAACTTTGTTACT
>JAGXRH010000008.1 GCA_018335975.1 Ignavibacteriales bacterium | reverse complement strand
ACAATCCAATCTTGAAAACCGAATCGTCCGTCTTTTGTGTTCCGAGCAAGTTCTTTCGCCGATGCAACGTCTTTCGGAAATCCCGTTATCTCGATGTTCTCCAAAATCCATTTGCGTTTTTTTTCTTCATCTTCTTCGTATGGTTTGGTGAGACGATTGACGATGAGTTTTATTGCGAGATGAGAAATATCTACACCGAGCCAATTGCGATGGAGTCGTTCTGCAACGGCGATTGTTGTTCCGCATCCGCAAAAGAAATCCGCAACAATGTCTCCTTCATTTGATGATGCTTTGATAACACGCTCTAACAACGCTTCCGGCTTTTGTGTTGGGTAACCAAGACGCTCATTTGCCGATTTGTTCAATAAAGGAATTTGCCACCAATCTAATGGTAACATTCCATCTTGCATATATTGTCGATAAGTCAAATCTGGATAAAGCACTTCTGCTTTTGGAGTTAAGCCATCTGCTTTTTGAACTGGACTTCCTTGAATATTCTTTCCTCTTATTTGATATAATCCTTTTTCATCTTCGTACTTAAACTTTTTCAAATATTCTTCACTGTATGGTTCCAATACAACGTTGCAGTTAAAATTATGTTCTCCGACTTTCTTTACATAAAACAATATTATATCATGTTTGTTATTCCAATATGTTTTTGAAATCCCTCTTTCTCGATAACACCATACAATCTCGCTCAAAAAATTATTTTCTCCAAAAATCATATCACAAATAAGTTTCAAATAATGACTCATCGTTGGGTCGCAGTGCTAATAAAAACTTCCGGTTTCTTTCAACACTTTGTGCATATAATGCAAACGAATCGCCATCGTCGTTAAATATGCAACTGCGCTTTTTGAAATTCCCACCGTATCGAGCGTGTGCAGAAAATTCCACAAATCCAAATCCACATCTTTTATTTCGTTCAGCGCATCGAGATAGGAAACGTTGCTCCACGTATCCGCGAACGCTTGCTTTTGCGCCGTTGCATCGGCAAAATCCAACGACTCGAATAAAATATTGTAATCGCGTTTGCTGTTAAACGGCGGGTCAATGTAAATCAAATCAATAAATCCTTGCGGATGTTCTTTGTGCAAGTCTTTCAGTATATCGAGACAATCACCGAAGTAGAGTTTTTTCATAATCATTTTTTCTTTGTGCCTTTGTGACTTGGTGTTTAAATTCTTTTTACCACCAAGACACAAAGACACCAAGGTTCATAAACAAAAAAGGTCAGCAATCCGTCTTGCGAGGATAACTGACCTTGAACATAAAAAGAAAAATTACTTTCTAAAACGCGATGTTGCTGCCGATAAATCTCCCCACGCTCGGTCGGGATGAATTTGTTTTGCTCTGTCGAACAGCAATTCTTCGCTCTCGACGTGGTTCGGGTCGGGAACGCAGCAATCTACGGGACAAACCGCCGCGCATTGTTCCTGGTCAAAGTGTCCAACACACTCCGTGCATTTTTCAGGAACGATATAATAAAAATCGTTGGAAAGCGCATCAAACGTCGAGCCGTTGTATTCGTATTGAACGCCGCCAGCATAAATAGCCGTGTTCGGACATTCCGGCTCACACGCGCCGCAGTTGATACATTCTTCAGTTATAAAAGTTGCCATAAATAGTCTCCAAAAATGGTTTCAGGTGAAAAATAATTTAAAATAAAATAAAACTCATCGTTGTTTTGAGTGCATTTTTTAAAAAAACGTGGGAAATGATATGGAAAAATCGAGTGAAAATCAAACCAGAAATTGATTTTCTGGCAGGGATTTTGGATGTCCTGTTTTCAGTCTGATTTTCCGGAATTAATGCCAACTGACATCAGTAATCAGTCGTTGTATCCGGGAATTTATTCGCGGAGCATCTTTTCCACATCTTCGAGATGCTCGGATTCTTCTGCAATGAATTCGCGAACGAAGTTATCCATTACGACATCATCTTCAACATCTTTTAACAAATTCATATAACCGCTCAGCGCTTTGCTTTCAATCTGCATACTTTCTTTCAGCAGTTGTTCGATAACGATTTTTCGCGCTTTCAGGTCTTCGGTAATGTTGACGGAGGGATTACCGCCAAGGGCAGTGATTTTTTCTCCTAATTTTGTAGCGTGACCGATGGATTCGGTTGCCTGTTCGCGAAAAAACTCGATTATCGGTTTCCTGCGAACGCCGAAAATGAAGAGTGAATAGTGAACATATTTCAATGCCCCGCTCAATTCGAGGTTCATCATATCGTTCAATTTTTTAATGACTTTTGCTTTGTCCATAATATACTTTCTTCTAATGTTGTAAATATTGTTTGTTAAAAAAACCGCGTTAATTTAGCACACTTTTGCTTAAAAAAAAATCTCTCGAAAAATATTTTTTTACAGCGTTACCCTGCTACCGGATACTGAACATTTCCACGAACCACAAACTTAACTGCGGGAAGTATGTTACGAGCATCAGAATTGCAAATAAAATTGCAATGAAAGGGAGTGTAACGCGATACATTGTGGAAATCGGTCGCTCAAAACGAAAACTGCCGATAAATAAATTTAAACCAAGCGGCGGCAGCATATAACCGATCTCCAAATTGAGGAGAAAAATAATTCCGAGGTGAATCGGGTCAACGCCGTATTGATTTGCGATGGGAATAATCAACGGAACGACAATAATAATCGCCGAAAATATTTCCACCATATTGATGACGAGCAAAATACAATTCAACAAAACAAGAAACGTGAATTTGTTTTCGATGAATGTGTGAATCCATTCAAACAATTTTTGCGGAATTTGTTCGTCAATGAAATAATTTGTTAAACCGAGGGCAGTTCCTAACACAATAAACATTGCTCCAACGAGTAACATACTTTTTTGCATCACTTTGGGAACACTTGTTCGTCCATCTGGCGAATCCGAAAATAATTTCAAATCTTTGTAAATGAAAACCTCAATTACTAAGACATAAAATGCCATTACGGCGGCGGCTTCGGTTGCAGTAAAAATACCTCCATAAATTCCCCCAATCACGAGAAACGGGAGCGGAATTTCCCACGCAGATTCTTTGATGCGTAACCAAACATTGTTCCATTCAAATTTTATTTTCGGAACATTGGAACGAATCCCTGTTGATATTGCGTAAACGGAAAGGGCGACAACAATCAATATTCCCGGCAATAATCCCGCGATAAATAATTTATCAATGGAAATTTGCGCAACGAGGCCGTATAAAATAATCGGCAGACTGGGAGGGAATAATAATCCCAAACTCCCGGAAGTGGTAAGAAGTCCGAGCGAGAATTTTTCGGGGTAATTTTCTTTGAGCATTACCGGGAAAAGTAAACCGCCGAGCGCAACAATCGTAACTCCCGACGCGCCGGTAAATGCTGTAAATATTGCGGCAGAAAATATTGCAACAACCGCAAGCCCCCCCGGAATCCATCCAACGATTGCTTGCGATAGGTTGACCAGACGTTGCGGTGTTTTACTTTCTGCGAGAACATAACCACCGAATGTAAAAAGCGGAATTGCAATGAGCGCAGGAAATTCTGCGAGACGGGTGAGTTCAGCAATGACAAATGTTGATTCGCCGCCCGAAGTGTGGAATAAATACAATGCAAGTGCGCCAATCAGTGAAAAGAGCGGCGCGCCGAGAACAGCGAGAAAAACGAATGCAATGCCGATGAAGATTATTTCCATTATTCTTCAATTTCTCCTCTGAAGATTCCATAAAGATGTCGCGCAACACGAAGGAGAAAATGGGTTGCAATTAAGCCAAACGTGAGTGGAATAATAGAGAGATAATATTTTTTGGAAATTCCGAAAAGGTCAATTGAGTTTTCGTCGAAAGCGATTTCCAAGAATTGCATTGCGGCTTGAAAGAGAAGATAAGAAACTACGCACGCGAACAAATCAACAACGAAACGAACTATGTGCATTGTGTGTTTTGAAAGAAAGCGATTCAGAAATTCAACGCCGAAATGTTTTTCTTCTTTTGTTGCAAGCACAGCGCCAAGAAATCCCACCCAGAGCACAATGTAGCGAAGAAACGGGTCTCCCCATAAAAATCCGAACGAAAAAAAATTACGCATCAGTACTTGGAAAAACGCAAGCAGCACCATCACAGATAACATTGTAACGATGATTGCGCCTTCAAGTTTGGCGAGGTATTTTTCGATGGAGAAAATTATTTTCATTCTCAACTATTTTTTCTTCGAACGAATCATAGCAACTTCTCTCTCAACATCATTCAACAACGCTTCATCAAATAATTTACCAACGAGTGCGCGGCGGGATTTTTTTCCAATCTCATCGTATTCTCCCAAACTTTTTTTATCAACGGGAATAATTTGAATACCATTTTTCCTTAGGGTTTCAATAGACTTTGCATTATCCTCGCGACTGAGTTTTGTGAGTTTTTCAAAATACGTTTTTCCGTTGCGAAGTAATATTCGTTGTAAATCCGCCGGCATTTTGTCGAATTGTTTTTTGGAAACAATAATTGCTCCTTGCGCATCGGCGAGCGGTAAATCGAGCATAAATTTTGTTCGTGTAAACCATTGCAATGCAACTCCGGCAAGCGGCGATGTATAAACTCCATCAATCAATTTTGTTTGCAACGAAGTCAACACATCGGTAATCGAAAGCGGAATCGGATGAATGCCAATCGTGGTGAACATCGCTTCGGCAATAGGGTCGCCTTCCCAAATCCACATTTTTACGTTTTTCAAATCCGCAGGAGAAGTTACTTTTATATTCGTCAACGTGTACACGAATCCGACTTCAGCAAAACCGAGAAGAACGAAACCGTTATCGTCAAACTCTTTACGGAATACTCCATCAAATTTATTTCTTACAGAATCAACCTCGTCGTAATTTTTAAATAAGAAAGGTGAATCAAGAATACGTACTTTTTTAGAAATTTCTCCGATGCCGACTCCTGTAATTCCCGCCGCGTGTAACTGCCCAAGACGAATTTTTCGCAACACATCTTTTTCATCGCCTTGTACTCCACCTGCGTACATTTTAAATCCAACGCGGCCGTTTGTTTCTTTGCGAATCGCCGCATCAAATTCTTTCATCACGTTCATCCACGTGCTTCCTTCAGGTGCGAGCGTTGCAAATTTAATCGTGAATTCTTGAGAAAATAAATTTGTGGTTACGAGGAAGAATAGTGTGAAGATTATTTTCATTGTTTGTTTTTTTGAGAAAAGTAATTTATTATTTGCAATTAGTAATTGGATTATTTTCAAATTACAAATTGCAAATTACGAATTGCGCTAAAATAAATCATTGATTTTGCTGCGAAGAATTGCCGCTTTCTTTTTCGCAATTGCATTAGTGAGTTTTTGTTCGGGGAAAATATCGAGTGATGAATTTTCTACCGTAGAAAGAAGTTGTTCGAACAATTCTTGATTTTGTGTTTGCACAGCGTAATATTTTGCGTAATAGAATTGTGTGAGAAGAAATTTTCCTTTATTGATACGAAGGGCGGATTCAAAATATTGTTTTGATTTATTCATATCGCCGCCGAGCATTGCAGGACGACTTCCGTATAACGCGCCGAGGAAAAAATTCGCTCCGCTGAAATAATATGTTGAATCGTGTTCAGCAACAAATTTCATCATCGCTTCAATTTTCGGAAGTGAAGCAATTGCATCGGGGTTTGTCAAATCAAGGTACGCATAACTTCCCCAACTTAACGCAGTCCAAAAAATTGCCGGAACATCATCACTCGAAGATTGATTCAACGCAGTTTGAAAATTTTCCACGCTACCATCTAATCCGTTTTGGAAAGATTTTTTTTCTAACAAAATTTTTTGCGCGTAATTTTTTGCGCGGAGATATAATTCTTTTGCCCGAAATTGGTTTTCATCTTCCACAAAACCCAATGCGTACCCTGCATATCCTTGGGAGGCGAGAAGAAGTAGATGTTCATCATTCGGTTTTGTTTTCAGCATTGCATCGAGGAGTTTGAGGTTCGATGCGATACTTCGTTCAGCAATCTGCAAATCGCTTTCTTCATTCACTGCGATGAAAGCATCATCCAAAAATCCGCCAAGTGAGGAGACGACAATAGATTTCATACTGCAACCGGTGAGTAGCAGAGAGCAGAGAGTAAAGAGAAGAAAATCGGGGAGCCGTCGGAGTGTCATTGAATCAAAATTTCGGCGTTAATATATAAAAATTCAGTAACCAAGAACGCCGATGAAATATTCTGAACGTAGAATTCCTTTTTGATAAAATCTATTTTTCAAGAACTATTTTTTTTACCTCGATTCCAAACGGACTCTTGAGTCGCGCGAAGTAGATGCCCGTTACTTTGGTGTTCGTGTTCCAGGTAACGTAGTGTGTTCCCGCAGAAAGAAATTTATCAATAAGCGTTGAAATTTCGTTTCCGAGAATGTCATAAATTTTTATTGATACATCTCCCGAATAGGGAAGAGAGAATGCAAATCGTGTTTCCGGGTTAAACGGATTGGGATAATTCTGGGAAAGCGATATTCCCGATGGGTGAAGTTGCTCTTCGTTTACAGCAACGGTACTTCCTTCCGTTATGATAAGATTAATAGGTAGTGTCAAAATTGAGTTGACATAAATTAAATTTCGTATCTTTGTTCACCTAATATTATGATAACAAAGATACATCAATGCCATGCATGCGAAAGCATTCGTCTCGTAAAAAATGGAAAAACAAAAAAAGGGAGCCCTCGGTATTTGTGCAAAGATTGT
>JAGXRH010000007.1 GCA_018335975.1 Ignavibacteriales bacterium | reverse complement strand
GTGCATGAATTAGTCAGACGAAAAGGAAGATACGGGTTGGCAACAATGTGTATTGGAGTAGGGCAGGGGATAGCAACGATAGTCGAACGAGTGTAGTTCTCTCATTAAAACCAAATTCCCGGAATTGTATAACTGCATTTCCAACACATTCCTTTCTCAATTTTATTTTTCAAAACTGAAAATCCTTTTCTCTCAATCAAGACCTCACTGCACTTCGGGCAATACGTATTTTCGTATTTATCTAATCTCCCCGGTAAATTTCCGGCATAAACAAATCGCAAACCCGCCTCATATCCTATTTCTGCCGCACGTATAAGAGTTCTTGCAGTCGTTGAATCACGGTCAGTCATTTTGTAATCAGGATGAAATGCTGTAACGTGCCAGGGAATATCGGGAGAAAGAGAAACGAGAAAGTTCGCGATGTTTTTTAATTCACCCTCCGTATCGTTGAAATCAGGAACTATCAAAGTCAGTACTTCCAACCAGAATTTTTTATCGTGAATCAAATGAATAGAATCGAGAACGTTTTGTAACGTGCATCCAAGTTGGCGATAATGTTTGTCGTCAAATCCTTTTAAATCAACTTTATACAAATCAACGTACGGACGAATAAATTCCAAAACTTCCGGCGTGGCGTTTCCGTTTGAAACAAATGAAGTGAGAAGATTATATTTTTTCCCGAGTTTAAATATTTCTACCGCCCATTCGCTTGTAATGAGCGGCTCATTGTACGTGCTTGAAAGAATTTTAGCATCATACTCGAGAGCAAGAGAAATAATATCCTCCGGAGAAATTTCACGAATAGGAGCAACAGCGTCGTTATCGCGAATTGCTTGAGACGTAATCCAATTTTGACAGTAACTACAATGTAAATCGCAGCCTAACATTCCAAAACTTAACGCTTTTTCCCCGGGCAGTATATGATAAAACGGTTTTTTCTCTATCGGGTCAATTTGTAATCCTCCAACATAACCCCAGGGTACATACAGTCTTCCATCTTTATTGAATCGAACTTTGCAAATTCCCTCTTTATCCATTCCAATTTTGCATCGGTGACCACAGGCAAAACATTCTACGCGGCCATCGGAAAATGTTTTAAATAACACTCCTTCCGTACTTTCTTTATACAGCGTTTGTTTAAACGTGAGAGTTTGTTCGTTATCTATTCGGGTTTTCATAATTGCGGTAAAATATAATGCACTTTTTCCACACAACGCAACTCAATGCTTGAATTAATCTCTCTTTCTTCTTACTTTTTGCCCGCAAGTTTACTACGAATATGAAATTTTACACTTTCAACATTACCCTATTTTTGTTTCTTTTATGTTTGAATGTTTTTCCTCAAACAAATAAAGAAGGAATGAACGCTCAACCCAAAAACTTTTTTACGCCGATTTCAAAAGGAACTCCGACAGTTGAATCCAAGGTAAACTCGTTTGCTTTGGAAATTCTAATTTCCACCAATGGCTTTGGAGTTGGGGGATTTTACCGGAAGCAGTACTCAACAAAAGTATCCGGCTTTATTGATTTATTTATTTCTGAAGCGAGCGATGAAAGTGAATTAGTTTATACCGATTATCTTGGAAATACATATTACCCGGGAAAAGTAAATCGTTTTCTCATTGCTCCCTTGCTTGTTGGCGTGGAATACCGGTTATTTGAAGAGGAGATAAGAAGCAACTTTCGACCATTTGTCAGCGCAGGAATTGGACCTTCGGTTATTTATTCGTCACCGGCACAAATAGAATTTTTTTCTTCATTGAAATACGGAAAATCGCATTTTACGGGAGGCGGATTTCTTGGAATGGGTATTTATTGGGGAGCGAGTGCGGAATCACTTATCGGGGTAAACGTTCGATATCTTTATTTGCCCTACCCGAAAGGAATCGAGAGTCTTGAAAGCCCGATTGATGGCAAGAGGACAAAATTAAAACAGATGGGGGGATTATATATCACGCTTACTTTCGGGCGAAGTTACTAAACAACATTGGCGTTCACGTAAAATCTCCCCAGTTTTACGGAACGCCAATGTGAGCCATGGCAAAAAAACTCGGGACAAAGTTACGCGCTATTTACGCTAAGGCGTGTGATTCAACTCACGATTATGGAAATATGAAAAATTCTTAAACATTTGCCCCAACCCATTGACGGAGAAATTTCCCTGTCCACGATTTTTCATTTGCAGCAATGAATTCGGGCGTTCCTTCTGCAACAATTTCACCCCCGTTCTTTCCTCCTTCAATTCCCAAATCAATTACCCAATCCGCGCATTTAATAATATCCAGGTTATGTTCGATGATGATGAGCGAATGATTACTTCGCAATAGTTTTTGAAAACATTGGAGAAGGCAATGTACGTCGTCAATGTGTAATCCTGTCGTTGGCTCATCAAAAATAAACAGAGTATGATTATGGAAATCAACATCCATTAAAAACGATGCGAGTTTCATTCGCTGCGCTTCGCCACCGGATAGTGTTGCCGCAGATTGTCCAAGCCGCAAATACCCTAATCCAACCTCCTCTAATATTTTCAATCGTAGAGCAACTCGCTTTCCTACGCTATGTTTTGAAAAGAAAGTTATCGCCTCCGCAACGGTCATATTCAATACATCAAAAATATTTTTATTATCGAACCGAATCTGCAGGACTTCCTTTTTGAACCGTTTTCCGTGACAAACATCACACTCAAGTTCTAATTCTGCGAGGAACTGCATCTCTACCCGTTGAATTCCTTCCCCCTCGCACACTTCACATCTCCCACCGGGAACATTGAAGGAAAAATGTCCCGCAGAATAGCCACGAACTTTTGCCGACTGTGTCTGTGAGAAGATATCCCTAATCAAATCGAATATCTTTAAATACGTTACAGGATTAGAACGGGAAGAACGTCCGAGAGGAGTTTGGTCAACGAGTTCAATATTATCTATTGTTTCACCGCCAATGATTTTGTCAAATGCGCCAACTGGACCATCAAACTCACCCTTCATTTTTTGTAACCCGGCGTATAAAATATTATGAACAAGGGTACTTTTACCCGATCCCGAAACACCGGTAACACAAACAAAACTTTTGAGAGGAATACGAACGTCCACGTTTTTTAAGTTATGTTCTCTCGCGCCTTTTATCGTTATAAATGCTGCAAAATTTTTCTTTCGCTGAGCAGGAACGGGGATTGAAAATTTTCCCGATAGATACTTCCCCGTGAGAGAATTATTTTTTTTGAGTTCCGATAGCGTTCCCTGAAAAACTATTTCGCCTCCCAATTCGCCCGCGTTTGGTCCAATATCAACAATGTAATCAGCGGATTCAATTATTTCTCTATCATGCTCAACGACGATAACCGTATTTCCCAAATCCCGTAAAGATTTCATTATTGAAATTAACCGTTGAGTGTCCCGAGAGTGCAAACCAATACTCGGTTCATCCAAAACATAGAGCGCTCCTACAAGTGCTGTACCGAGCGCAGTGGATAAATGGATGCGTTGCGATTCCCCCCCCGAAAGCGTTTGGGACAATCTATCAAGCGTTAAATATCCGAGCCCGACATCCACTAAATATTTTAAGCGTTTTTGAATTTCAAGAAATAAGCGGGAAGCAATTGCCTGTTCCGATTTCGTCGGTTCAAAGGTTCTGAAAAATAAATATAAGTCTTCCAACGACATCTGTACAACATCTCTTATATTTTTATCCGCTACTTTTATCCATAAAGCATCTTCGCGTAATCTTGTTCCTTTGCATTTGTTGCAAATAGTAAATCCGCGATAACGACTCATAAAAACGCGGTAATGAAGTTTGTACGATTTTGATTTCAGAAATTCAAAGAAACCATTAATACCTTCAAATTTTTGATATCCATTCCAGATTATTTCTTTTTCTTTTGGCGACAGTTGGCTATACGGAATGTTTGTTCGTATGTTTGCTTTCGGGACAATGTTCAACAACTCGGTTAAATTATGTTTCCAGTTTGGAAAATTCCAGCAGTGAATCGCCCCCTCTTCGATTGAACGTTCTTTGTTCGGAATAACTAATGCTTCATCAATTCCGATTGAACGACCAAATCCCTGACATTCCGGGCAAGCGCCAAATGGAGTATTAAATGAGAACAGATTCGGCTCAGGTTCTCTATAGTCAATGCCGCAATCCGCACATTGAAACCGTTGATTGAAATGGAACTCTTTTCCGCTTTCGATAAGTTTGAGCGTCAGTTTTCCTTCACCGAAACGAAATGCAGATTCAAGTGAGTCGGCAATTCTGTTATCAATACTTGCAGGCGAAAAAACTATTCTATCTAAAAGGACATACCTGCATGTCAAAAAAACTTGTTCAGAAATGTCATTCGTGAGTTCGATAATTTCATCATTGGAGAGCAAGCGTACAAAGCCCTGCACTCGTAATTTTTCGATTTGCTCTTTTATTAAAATCGATTTTGAATGAAGTACAGGAAAAAGAACATAGAATTTAATGTTTCCCGCTTCTTTACTTTCTTCTTTCAATTGTTCCAACACAGATTGCACTGAATCCTTTATCACCAACTTGCCACACTGCCTGCAATACGTTTTTCCGATGCGAGCAAAGAGTAGGCGAAGGTAATCGTAAATCTCCGTTTGTGTTCCTACCGTTGAACGAGGATTTTTAGAAATAGTTTTTTGTTCGATGGCAATGGCAGGAGAAATACCGTGTATGAAATCAACATCAGGTTTATCGAGTCGTTCTAAAAATTGTCTCGCGTATGATGATAAACTTTCTACAAATCGCCTTTGTCCTTCGGCATAAATCGTATCGAATGCAAGTGATGATTTTCCCGAACCGCTGACACCGGTAAATACCACGAGTTTGTTTCGCGGTATTTCCAAATTGACATTTTTCAAATTGTGAACCCGCGCGCCACGAATGATTATTGTATCATTCAAGATTTTATTCTTTGCAACAATTGGTTTGACTTTTTTAGTCTTTGGCATTGGGGTAATCGGATACGTACTTCTGAAAAATAAATTCGCTAAAATTTTAATTGTCAATAAAAGCAAAATATACTTTCCGAAAAAAGATTCTTCGAAAACAAATCCTTTATCAATAATACTGACTTGCAGATTTGCATTTCACGTCAATTCACTATATATTTTCGCCGCATTAATCAACGATTTATCGTTCACCGTCGGGGATGAAATGGTTTCGACGGGGATGAGGATGGTTATGATTGCATCTCGTGCTCTCCGTATGCACGTTAATCTCGTGGAAAACAATAATTGCAAACTATAACTATGCAATGGCTGCCTAATTAAGGCAACCCGTTTTCACAAACGTTGTGTCCACTGGACATTGTGAAGGCGTCACCCACAGTGGAATAGGCAAACGTTTGCTCGCAATGTTTGTAGAAAATTTTTAGAGATAGTTTTTCGGTTATCATGTCGCTGCGAGTACGAAAAATGAAATTTAAATAGCGAATATAGATGTAGCAGTTGTAATGGTCTTCTCTTCGGACGTGGGTTCGACTCCCACCATCTCCACAAAAGAAAGAAAGGTTTGGTGTTTTAGTTAAAGATTTGAGTTGTAAATTCTACAGCCAACCGAAAACCCAAACCTCTTACCGTATGAAAATTAGAAGTATCCAAAAAAAATAAATCAATGAAACTCCAACTTCCATTTACAAAACTTTCCGGCGCAGGAAATGATTTTGTTCTCATTGATAATAGGGGAGGAGAGTATAACTTACCGTGGGAGAAAGTTGCTCAGCAAATTTGTCAACTGCATTTTGGAATTGGCGCTGATGGGTTGTTAGTGTTGGAAGACTCGAAAAAATATGATTTTGAAATGAAGTACTTCAACAGCGACGGAAGTTATGGAGGAATGTGCGGTAATGGCGGGCGTTGTGCGGCGTATTACTATTTTCTGAACGACAACGAATCAAACCTTGTTCATTTTGAATCAATCGGCAAAGAGTATGTCGCGGAAGAAACACATCACACCATACGATTAAAAATGAATGATGTGAATGTTTTGCCGACACTTTATTCACCAACAATTAATAAAATCAAGTACAAAATTTATTTCCTCGATGTTGGTTCACCGCACGCAGTTTTATTTTTTGAAGACAAAAAAAATAGACTCGAAACATTTCCCGTTGAAGATATAGGAAGAAAAGTTCGCTCGCACAAACTCTTTTCTCCAAGAGGAACAAATGTGGATTTCGTACAAAGAGTAAATGACACAACCATCGCTTTACGCACATTTGAACGAGGAGTTGAAGCCGAGACACTTGCTTGTGGGACAGGCTCAGTCGCCAGCGCACTCGTCAGTTCACAGATTTGGAAGATGCGTTCACCAATACACGTTATTCCAAAAAGTAATCAGAAACTCTCGATACACTTTCAATTCGTCAATGAAAGATTTGTGGAAGTTTGGCTCGAAGGTCCTGCGAGCGTAATCTTCAAAGGCATATTCTGTTATGATATCAGGCAAAATAGACTTATTGATTTTCCGCAATAATTTGAAAAGAATGTATATCGCACATAATCTATGTTATGTAAAGTATTAAATAGAGCAAATGCCTAACTCTGTGCTATTATCACCAACGGTTGCCCTTTTTCGACAGTTAATTTCTCGCTCACTAAAACCTTCTTCACTTTCCCCTCACTCACCGATTTAATATCGTTCTCCATCTTCATCGCTTCGAGAACTAACAATTTCATTCCCTTTGAAATTGAATCTCCAACGGCAATATGAATTCTCGAAACTAATCCCGGCATCGGTGCTTTCACTTCAAATATTTTTCTATCGCCGTCTTGTTTCTGAAAGCTATTCACCAGTTCACTCAACTCATCAACAACTTCGACAGAAATATTTTTATTGTTGATGAGAACATTGTAATTGTTTTCATCCGTATTTCTGATGATTGATTCGAATGGTTTTCCGTTGAGATGAAGTGTTGAAAGTTTCTTTGAAATGTCTGCATTTGAATATTTGAAAACATTTCCATTTACTGTCAATGTTGATTCATCGAGAATTTCAACTTCATAATTCTTTCCTTCTATTAAGATGTTGTGTTTTGACTTCATCATCTGAAATTTCCTATTCTTTTTTTCTTCCACACGGAATTTGTTCCATTTGAAGGTTTGATTTTGTTCTGTGTTGAATTATTCTTCTCAAACAAAACTGTAAACACCGCAGCAGCAATTTTTTCTTCTTCTGAACTCTCGTTTTGAAATCCATTCGGAAAATGTTTTGTAATAAAACTTGTATCAAGATTTCCATCAAAAAAATCTTTCTGTGAAATAATTTGCAAACATGCTTGAATATTTGTTTGGACGCCATCAATGATATATTCAGAAAGAGCGCGTTTCATTCGTTTAGTGGAAGTAATCCTTGAATCGGAATAGGTTATGAGTTTTGCAATCATCGGGTCGTAATAAATTGAAATCTCGTTTCCTTCATCAATTCCTTTATCTTCACGAACTCCAACTCCACTCGGCGAATGCAAGTAATTGATTGCTCCCGTTGAAGGGAAAAAATTATTCGCTGAATCTTCTGCATAAATTCTGCATTCTATCGCGCTCCCTTTCAATGAAATATCGCTTTGTGTGAAAGCAAGTTTCTCCCCTTCTGCTACGCGGATTTGCTCTCTTACTAAATCAATTCCGGTTACCAATTCTGTTACCGGATGTTCGACTTGCAATCGCGTATTTACTTCGAGGAAATAAAAATTTCTTTTTTCATCAACGAGAAATTCAACTGTTCCGGCGTTTGAGTAGTTCGCAAGTTTTGCTACTTCTACTGCGGCGTTTCCCATTCTCGTTCGTAATTCTTCCGTCACAATTGGAGAAGGAGATTCTTCAATTATTTTTTGATGCCGCCGTTGAATTGAACATTCGCGCTCTCCGAGATGAATGATATTTCCATAACTATCGCCGAGTATTTGTATTTCAATATGTCGAGGATTTTGCAAATACTTTTCGATAAACACACGGGAATCTTTGAATGAATTCAACGCTTCGCTTTGACATAAACGAATTGCATCTTCCAATTCTTCTTCACGTTCGACAATTCTCATTCCTTTTCCACCACCGCCGGCTGCGGCTTTTATCAATACGGGGAAAGAAATTTCTTTCGCAATTATTTTTGCTTGTTGAATATCAGTAATCGGTTCATCTGTTCCGGGAACAGTGGGAACATTGGAATTTCTGAGTAACTGTTTCGCTTTTGTTTTGTCGCCAAGTGTTTCAATTGCTTTTGACGATGGACCGATAAATATAATTCCGTTTTCTTCTACGAGTTTAGCAAACGAAGAATTTTCCGAAAGAAATCCGTACCCCGGATGAATTGCATCAGCATTTGTTTTCTTTGCAACATCAATTATTTTTTCTGCATCGAGATAACTTTCTTTTGGTTGCGGCGCTCCAATACAAAACGCTTTATCTGAAAACCGAACAAACGGCAACATCCTATCCACATCCGAATACACAGCGACAGTTTGAATTCCCATTTCTCTGCACGTTCGCATAATTCGCAAAGCAATCTCTCCCCTATTTGCAACGACTATTTTTTTTATTTTTCTTTTCACAATTTCTTTGCTGTTATGATAAAAATGTGGCGATAAAATACGTTTAAAATGAAAAAGGCGAAACCAAATGGAATCGCCTTTACTTTTAATTGTCATTCCCGC
>JAGXRH010000006.1 GCA_018335975.1 Ignavibacteriales bacterium | reverse complement strand
TTGTGATCGTGAGAGTTGAGGTCGGACTTGGGATGGCATTACTTCCAGTCACATCTGCAGGGTTAAAGGAGCCCGTTGCACCTGCTGGTAAACCGCTAACACTCAGTGTTGATGGTCCATAATTCCCGCTACCTGTTGTGTTTAGTGTAACGGTGTAGGTAATACTGCTTGTTCCTGTTCCGTACGTGGCGGTTCCTGATTGCGCGGAAACCGTCATTGACGAAAAGGTTCTTGCTGCCCAAGTATTTGCGGTCAATAAGAATAAGAGCGAAAGTAGTGTTACAATCTTGTTAAATTTTAGTGTTTTTTGAATTACAGTTAATATCTGACTTGATTTGATGGTCTGGTTCATAGGTTTACTCCGAAAGATATGTGAATAAATTAATTAAAACTTTGGATTTTGATAAGGAAAATGAATGGTACTCGACACTATATAGTTTTTGTAGCGCTGGATGAGACTTTATATTTGATAGTCGTCGAGTTTTCATCGAAAAATTACGGACAAATATAACAAGCGAGATTGAAAAAGAAAAGGAAATGAAAATTATTTTTAAAAAATATTTGGTGATTACTTTTTCGCCCCGACTTATCTGAAAAGAAAAATATGTCTTCTTTTTTCTCCACTTCTCAAAAATAATGTACTTTTAACACCAAAATTTTTCACAACGTTATGAAACTGACAAGCACATTCCTCGCCATTTATCTGATCTCCTCTGCACCGAGCAATGCTCAAAATGAACAAGTGCTCAAATTCAAAGGTGAAAATAATTTTGCTTCCGTCAAACAACTCACCTTCGGCGGTGAAAATGCTGAGGCGTATTTTTCTTCCGACAATACAAAAATTATTTTTCAATCCACGCGCGATTCATTCAAGTGCGACCAGATTTTTACGATGAATGTTGACGGGAGTAATGTTCAACTCGTCAGCGCCGGAAAAGGAAGAACAACATGCGCTTACTTTCTTTCAAATGACACAAAAATTCTTTTTTCTTCCACGCATTTACACAATGAACTCTGTCCTCCTCCTCCCGATTACTCCAAAGGATACGTCTGGAACATCAATCCCGATTACGATGTATTAACTGCCAACGCAGATGGAAGCGACCTTAAGATTCTCTCAGCGAGCGATGGTTACGATGCCGAAGCGACTGTTTCACCGAAAGGCGATAAAATTGTTTTCACCTCCACACGCGACGGCGATTTGGAATTGTACTCGATGAACATTGACGGTACAAACATCAAACGATTGACAAATGAAATCGGATATGATGGCGGAGCGTTTTTTTCTCCCGACGGAAAAAAAATATGTTATCGCTCATTTCATCCGCGAAAAGATGAAGAAATTGAATCGTATCAAACTCTGCTGAAACAAAACCTCGTTCGTCCGACAACGATGGAAATTTGCATTATGAATGCTGATGGAACGGGAAAAAAACAACTCACATTCAACGGGAAAGCAAACTTCGCTCCATTTTTTCATCCCGACGGAAACCGCATTATCTTTGCTTCCAATATGCACGATACATCCAAACAACGCCGCAACTTCGATTTGTTTCTTCTCGAAATTGAATCCGGAAAGATTGAACAAGTTACCTACAACGAAACATTCGATTCATTTCCGATGTTTACGAGCGACGGAAAAAAATTGATTTTCGCTTCCAATCGTAATGCCAAAGTGCGTGGCGAAACGAATATTTTTATCGCTGATTGGAAGGAGTGATGATTTTAGATTTTAGGTTTCAGATTCGTTACTCAACTCTAACAATTACCAATTACGAATTACTAATTACAATTCTATGAAACGATTTTATCTTCTTCTCACATTATTCTTCACACAGTATTCTTTCACCCAATCACAACAAGAAGTATTCCTTAGCGGAATTAAAACACACATCGAATACCTCGCTTCCGATAAACTCGAAGGGCGACGAGCGGGTGAAAAAGGAAACAACGACGCCGCTGAATACATTGCAACTCTTTTTCGAAAGTATAAGTTGGAACCATTGGATGAAATGAAATCGTTTTACCAACCATTTGATTTTGTTTCGGGTGTAAAAGTTGCCGAAGGAACTTCCTCTTTTGCAACAACACCAACGGGGACAATACAATATCAACTTGATTCATCATTTCGTCCACTCGGATTTTCCGCTGATACAAGCGTGAGCGGTGAACTCGTCTTTGCCGGTTACGGAATTTCCGCACCGCAACTCAACTATGATGATTATGCAACGCTTGATGTGAAAGATAAAATTGTTCTCGTTCTTCGCTACTCTCCTCCTACAGATTCAACAAATCAACGCGAGTTTCAGCGACTCTCGGCGTTGTATAAAAAAGCGCAAGTCGCAAAAGATAAAGGAGCGAGAGGAATAATTTTTGTTACGGGTCCTCTCGATGATGAAGTCCCAAAGTTACTTCGTCTCACGTACCGCAACGATGAAGGGACAACAACCATTGCCGCAATTTCGATAAAGTGGAATGTTGCAGATTCACTTTTTCACATCGAGAAAAAATCCATTCGCGATGTGCAGAAAGAAATCAATACTTCCAAACAACCCGTTTCATTCGCTTTCAAAAATGTAACTCTCAATATTACAACGAGACTCAAAAAACAAAAAGCCCAAACGCAAAATGTTGTAGGTTTGTTGAAAGGTAGTGATGAATCATTGAAAGAAGAATACATTGTCATCGGTGCGCATTACGACCATCTCGGTTTCGGCGGTGAAGGAAGCGGCTCCACAAAACCCGACTCCATTGCAATTCACAACGGCGCGGATGATAACGCATCGGGAACTGCCGGATTACTTGAACTTGCAAAAGTGTTTTCCGAAAGAAAAGAAAAACCGAAGCGTTCAATTATTTTCATCGGATTTTCTGCGGAAGAATCGGGGCTTCTCGGCTCTGCATATTACACCAATCATCCGCTTGTTCCGTTAGAAAAAACTGTCGCGATGTTCAATATGGATATGATTGGGCGATTGAAAAATAACGAACTCGTCGTGTACGGAACCGGCACTTCCCCCTCATTCGATTCGCTTGTGGATGTGTGGAACAGAGATTCGCTCTTCACATTGAAAAAAACAAAAGATGGTTTCGGTCCGAGCGACCAGACTTCGTTTTATGTAAAAGATATTCCTGTCTTATTTTTCTTCACCAATCTTCACGACGATTACCACAACCCCGGTGACGATTGGGAGAAAGTAAATTTCGAGGGCGAGGCAAAAGTTCTCAACTACATTTACAACATTTCCAATTCACTCCTCTCGTATGAAACGAAACCTACATTCACCCGCGTCGCTTCGTCGGGAAGTGAAATGATGAGCGGAGACAGACGTGGTGCGCGTGCATCGTTGGGTGTTGTCCCCGCATTTGGCGAAGAAGATGTGAAGGGAGCGAAAATTTCCGGTGTGCGTCCGGGAACTGCCGCAGAAAAAGCAGGGTTGCAAAAAGATGATATTATTATTCGCTTCGCGGGAAAAGAAGTTGCAAACCTGATGGATTTAACAAATCACCTCGGCGATTTCAAACCGGGTGATGAAGTAGAAATTGTCGTTTTGCGCAATAAAGAGGAAGTAAAATTGAAAGCAGTGTTAGGGACGCGAACGAATTGATGTAGAACGATTTTCCAAATCGTTAAAAATTTGAAAACCCTTCGTCAAGATTTGATGAAGGGTTTTTTGATTCAATGAAAAATTTAAACTGCATCAACGAAGCAGCAACGTAAATCCTTCTTGTTCAAAATGACGGTCTGATGAAAGTACTTCAGATATATTTTCATTTTTCATTACCACCATTGATATGCAATCAACGTGGCTATAATTTTTATCCGGTCGCGATTTGTACAGCATCAATGACTGAACAAAAAGATTGTGACTCGTTGAGTGAATGATAATCCTTTCTTGAGCAAATAAATTTTCTATTTCAGACGCAACCGTTGTTCTCCACAAAACTCCATAAGATGAAAATTGATTGAGAACTTCCGATAACACTGCTTCAGTTGTTACAATAATTGAATCACTATGCTCGCTCATTGACGTAAGAGCAGTACGATGTAATGCATCTTTGGGATTGAAAAGCGCAACCCAATAGACCGTATCAGCGAAAATTTTCTTCACGATTCTTGTTTTCCATAAAGATATGTATCGTGGTTTGAAGCAAAATCATCGGGAAGTGAAGACGCTCCGTTTTGAACAGCACTCTCCCCTGCTGCTGCAATGCGAGAAGAAATTGTAGAAATTGAGAAAGAGTTGATTTGCTTTTCACTTTTCTTTTGTTGAAAATCTTCCTTCAAAAGTGAAAACGTAAACTCTACTAAAGCGAGCCGTTCCGATGTCGAAAGATTTCGTATTTCGTTGGTGAATGTTTGGTTAAGCATTGTAATAAAGTTATTGTTTATTTTTTCGGGATGAATATACGAAAGATGGAAAGGATATTTTGAAAACGATTTCCTCACCTTTAAAACTAAAAAGGGTTTCTCAATTACGGGAAACCCTTTTGTGTTTAGTTATCAAAATATTTTCTTCCTCTTGTAAATGTAATTTGAAATGCATCGCCGGATTTATAGATTCTATTTGCAGAATCTTGGAGTTTAATATTATTGAAACTATGAGAAAACCTTATTGAATATTTGTCATTATCAACAAGTATAAATCTATCATGATTTTCGTTGCGTTGAGATCTGTACTGCTTAAAAGTTGGTGGTTGTTTGTTCGGAAATCTTCGTTTGAAGTTTGCTTCAAAATTTTTGGGATGGATTTGATTTAATCCATTAAATTCATTCATATCGAAATGAATTACAGCAGATTGAAAGTTTGAAAATAATCTTAAAACGTCAAAAATAAATTCAGTATCGTTCTGTTGACCATCTAAAAAAAGAAAATCATCACAAAATTCAATTGTCTTTGCCGTGCGCAAATAAGGAGAAAGAAAATCGAGATGTTTGAATGTGCGATTCGGTTGTATATCTATCACCTTCTCAATTCTCAACAAAACACAATCTGAATTGTATTGTTCTTCTTTGAGAAATCTTTCAGTAGAGTAATATCGAATATCATTTTCACGATGTTGAACTCTATCAAATAAAAAAACTTTTTCTGGAGTTAATCGTGCTAATTCGGTATAGATTTCCTCAATTGTTTCTGATTGAGTGGTTTTTTGTAGAAATGAAATGTTACTATTATTGGAAAGTGTATTTGGTCCCAACAAATTATCATAAAGACTTTTCAGAGTTGTATCGGTAATGCTTTTTCCCAATTCAAGTTGAAACGATGCCCAGCGAGAATAATTATTTTTGTCTTTATCAATATAAACTGTATGAAACTCTTTGAGTAATTTGATTAGAGAAAAAAATGACAAATAAGCATCCGTATCATTGTTTTTACACTTATTGATAATATTGCTTATCACTTCAAATTGAATAGCAATTGGTTGTTTCATATAAATTATTTTTTAGCAATTGCTTCTAATAATTGATATGATTGGTTTGAGGCAATATCGAAAAATCCTTCTGGCCATTCTTCTGTAAAATACCCTCTCCCATCCAATTCCATTTTCTTGACAAAACTATTTCCTTCATCGTTTTTATCAACGTAGTAAATTGCTATATCCTCCGGTTGCATTTTGCCTTGTGCGACAAGCACTTGAAAACCACGTACGAGGTGTTCGGAGTGAGTTTCGAGTAAAAGTTTCTTTTCTTTATTTGTCGAAACAGTTTCATAAAATATTTCAGAAAGCTTTGCTTGCGATTTCGGATGCAGATGAAGCTCCGGTTGCTCTATTGCTAATGTTGCATTTGATTGCAATGCAATTAAAATGGGGAGAAGTTGAGAAATTCCAAATCCAACATCCACAATGCTTTGTTCTGTTTTTGATTCTTCATTTTCTAACACTAACGCCCAACGTTCACCAAAATACTTGTCTCCCACATCTTTTTTCAAATATATTTTATAGTTCACATCTAACAATTTTAATGATGAATAAACTCTTTCTGAAAACAATTTCTCGATTTCACTTTCAGAGAAATGGCTCAAGTTATATTCGTCTTTCAATACTTCGATTATATATTCCCGTTGTGGAAATGGACGAAGTGGTTTTACAATTTTAATGTCTTTAATGTTTTTATACATCTCTGCGAAGAACCGATTTCTTAACTTGTTTGTATCTATTTGTGTTTTAAGTAACACTTTCCAAACAAATCGCGGAAATGTTTCATTCCAAAAATCTTCTACGACTTTCTCACGTTTGCTCTTATTTTTAGTTAACTCAAGATAAGCAATAATGCCGCTCAATATTTTTTCGAGTTCATCACTTTCATTTAACCCTTCCCAAACCTCAATATCAGATTCTACATTTCCCGCTTCATCCGTTTGTGTTACCCTTCTCGGCTTTTCTTCAAAGTCATTGGAAAGTAATTCATCAATAACAGATTTATCCCCTTCACCAGTATCGGAAACAAGAGATGGATTTGCTTTTAAGAAGGTAGCGTAATCTCCAGTTGCCATTGCAGCGAAAATTGTATTAATTGGTGCGACTTTTCCATCTGCTATTATTTTTTTAGAACTATCAACATGTGCTTGGTCGTCTGAATTTATCAAATTGAAAACAAACCAGGGAGATATGAAATATGAAGTTGATTCATCATTATTTTCTTCAGTTTTGTTTTCCCAAATTTTTAAATCTTCTTCTGTATAATCAAATATAAATGTATCTACAAACTTAATATCCAGCCCCCGATTAGAAAATTTGACTGGCTTAAGAAAGTTTTCATTTTTCTCCGTCAATTGAATATAAATTTCTCTTATCATATTCGAAATATTATCCTGCTGAGGTTCACCTCCAGTTACAAGCAAAGTTATACGTTCTAATTTATCTAAAAACGGATATAAATAATTGTTGATAATTTTAAGAGGATTATCAGTCAATGTAAACTGAGCAAATGTTGATTTATTATCTGCAACAAATGAAAAATCACTATCCTCAAATGTTAGTTTATTATTGTTATTTGATAACTCAAAAACAATATTGCTCTTATCTGTTTTGAATTCAAACTTGACAGGCAGATTATCTTTGTGGGAAATTTTATGAATATCTCCTAAGTCCACATCTTCGCCTTGTAATCTGAGAAATTCTCCTTCCCTTCCATTCATAAAAGATTGATGCAACAACCCAAATAATTTCAAAATCGAACTCTTCCCAGAACTATTAGGTCCAACTAAAATAGTAATTGGTTTCAAGTCAATCTTCGTTTTATCTTTAAACGATTTGTAGTTTTCAAAAGAGATAGAGTGTATCATTGTTAGTTTTGTTTATGCAGTAAAATTTTCAACCAAAATATACATACAAATCGTATGCTCAAGATTTCCACAACGTTGCGGCAATCTACGCTCAATCACCGTGTCATTCCGAAATCCCGCTTTGCGGGATGAGGAATCTTGTCGAAGATTTTGATTTGAATCGTCCTGAAATAAGTTGACGGTTATTTACGAAGTCCCGACTATTGAGAGAGGTCGGGATTTTTGTTGATTATATATGCTTTCCGGAGTTTGCATGGCCAACGCCAGATGCGGTCGTTTGTGATTATACAACGCAATACTTTCTTCCACCAGGCGCTGCGCCTGGTGGAAGTTCAGAAGCGTTGCGTGTAACCCAAATTCTTCTTTCATGGTTCTGTTCATCCGTTCCGCCAACGCATTTTCATACG
>JAGXRH010000005.1 GCA_018335975.1 Ignavibacteriales bacterium | reverse complement strand
TAATTTTTCGCCATCATCGAACGGGCGTACCGAAACTTCACCCGCGAAATTATTTGTGGAAAATGGATTGTCGGGTGATGCGGCAAAACGAGACGTTATCATTAAAACACTCGCTGAGACCGGAGGAAATCTGGTAAAAGCGGCAAAACTTCTCGGTCTAACCCGCTCCCAATTACGTTATCGTGTAGAACAATTAGGAATTAAAGTTTCAAAGTTGAAACAGAAGTAACAGAACAAATAGCAATTTTATTATTCAAACCTTCGGTTTTCGTTACGCCGGAGGTTTTTTAGTTCTTACTTATTTCCGTAATTTTTTCCCGCTTTTTAGAAAAAACTTAACCGATTTTCTCCTTCTTAAATCCCGATATGCACAATTTTTCCGTAGAAGAACTTAAAGAAATGGCTCGCCAAATTCGCCGCGACATTATGAAAATGTTGATGATTTCTAAATCAGGTCACAGCGGCGGTCCGCTTGGTTTGGCTGATATTTTTTCTTCGTTGTATTTCAAAATTTTAAAAGGAAATCCCAAAAACCCGCAATGGAGTGAGCGCGATTTTTTCTTTCTTTCTGCGGGACATCTTGCGCCGGTTTGGTATTCAACGCTTGCTCGCGCTGGTTTTTTTCCGATTTCAGAACTCGACACACTTCGAAAAATAAACGGAAGATTACAAGGACATCCGGCGCCACCAAAAACTCACGGTTTACCGGGAATTGAAATTGCTTCCGGCGCGCTTGGTCAGGGAATGTCTATTGCGGTTGGTTGCGCGCTCGGTTTGCGTTTGGATAAAAAACCAAATCATGTTTTTGTTTTGTGCGGCGATGGCGAACTGGATGAAGGACAAACGTGGGAAGGAATGATGACTGCGGCGCATCATAACGTAGATAATCTCACCGCGATTGTTGATAGAAATTTTTGTCAAATAGATGAACGAACTGAAACCGTAATGAAACTCGAACCGCTTTCCGATAAGTGGCGTGCGTTCGGATGGAATGTAATTGAATGCGATGGAAACAATATCGAAGAATTTTTATTCGCAGTTGATACGGCAAAAAAAGTAAAAGGAAAGCCAACGGTTCTCATTGCAAAAACATTTATGGGACGCGGCGTTTCGTTTATGGAAGACGATTACAAATGGCATGGCGTTCCACCAAACGATGAACAAGGCAAAAAAGCACTCAGCGAACTCGCTCCAACGAAGTACGGAGATTTTATTACGTTTGAGTGGGAAAAAGAATAAGTCGTTAGTTAGAAGAATTTTCTAAAAGAACGTGTCATTTCGAGAAGCGGAGCGACGAGAAATCTTTTTGAGTTCTTGGTGATTTTAAGAAAGATTCTTCACTTCGTTCAGAATGACACAACAAAAAAAATCTAAAATTATTTCAATGACAAAATTACAATCGAAAGAATTAAAATCCACACGTCTCGGTTTCGGCGAAGCGTTAGTTGAACTCGGGAAAGAAAATCCAAATATTGTTGTACTTGGCGGCGACGTTACCGGTTCTGTACGAACAGATTTATTTAAGAAAGCATTTCCCGAACGATTTTTTTCCGTTGGTGTTGCAGAACAAGATATGATGGGAACTGCTGCGGGATTTTGTCTTGCGGGAAAAATTCCTTTTGCCTCTGCGTACGGAGAATTTGCAACGGGAAGACCATTCGACCAAATTCGGCAAAGTATTGCGTACAGCGAAATGCCGGTAAAAATTTGCGCATCGCATTGCGGAATCACCGTTGGTCCCGATGGTGCAACACATCAATCGCTGGAAGATTTAGCGACGATGCGCGTTCTTCCGCATATGTATGTGATGACGACATGCGATTACTATCAAACATTTCGCGCGGTGAAAGAATGTGTGAATATTCCTTCGCCGTTTTACATTCGTTTCTTTCGCGATAACACGCCGGTATTTACCGATGATTCCATTCCATTTCAAATTGGAAAAGCGCAAACATTGATTGAAGGAAGCGATGTTACAATTATTGCTGCCGGTTTGCAAGTGTGGGAAGCAATTCTCGCGGAAGAAATTCTTTCTGCAGAAAAAATTTCTGTCCGCGTTATCAATATGCACACAATTAAACCGCTCGATAAAGAAGCAATCATCAAAGCGGCAAAAGAAACCGGAGCGATTGTAACCGCAGAAGACCATCAAATTCATTGCGGACTTGGAAGTGCAGTTGCGGAAGTTCTCGCAATGAATCATCCAACACCGCAAGAATTTGTCGCCGTAAACGATACATTTGGTGAATCGGGAATCGGCGAACAGTTGATGAAGAAATACGGCATTGATAAAGATGCAATTGTTTCGGCGGTGAAAAGAGTTTTGAAAAGAAAGAAATAAGAATTGGTGATGTATTTGTAAATGAACGAACGGCTACGAATTAACAACCCATTTGGCGAAGAGGTAATTCTCACGGAAATTGTTTGGCAAGAAATTTTACAAAAACATCCCGAAGTAAAAAATTTGATTTCAGAAATTGAGCGAACAGTTTCTGAACCGGATTTTATCAAAGAAAGCATTTACGATTCACGTTCTACCTTATATTACACATTTCATTCACATGTTTTTGGAGGGAAGTATATAGTCGTGGTAGTGAAAAGTGTAGAACGAAATTATATCTCAACAATTTATATCACAAACAAACCTTCAAGTAAAGGAAAAATTTTATGGACGAAAAAATGAACTTCTATTACGATAAACAAGGTGACATCTTAGATATCTCTGTCGGTGAACCTCAGGAAGCAATTTCAGAAGAAATGGGTGACGATATAATTTTACGACGAGATATAAAAACGAACGGTGTCGTTGGTTTTACCATTTTGAATTTTGAAAAAAGATTTCAGGATGTTGCGAAAAGACAATCAATACAAGTAAACGTAAGGTTTGCTGCATAGAATTCACCATATCGTTCTGGAAAAAAGCTGATAAGTATCGTATGAAAAAATTTCTCTTCATTTTTTTTATTCTCGCAATTCCGTTCGCTGTCGGAATTGTTGTCGGGAAAAATTATTTTCCTTTTTCATCTGAAACAAAAAATGAGACGAAAGGAAAATTAGCAAGTTACGAATCTTCATCGCAAGATTCGAATCAAGAAAATGTTAACGATAACATTTCTAATAGCAGACGAAACGGAATTACGAATGCTGTTGCAAAAGTAAGTCCTGCAGTTGTTGGAATAAATGTCATTGAAGTTCGTGAATATCAAAATCCGTGGGGACAAATGTTTGGCAACGATCCATTCTTCCGACAATTTTTTGGGGACCAAACAGTTCGTCAAGAAGTGAAAGGACTTGGTTCGGGATTTATCATTTCAGAAGACGGATATATTTTAACGAACGATCACGTTGCCGGAAATGCAACGAAGATTGAAGTTGTTCTGACGAGCGGAAAAAAATATAACGCAAAATTAGTCGGAACGGATTTGGTTTCTGATGTTGCGCTCTTGAAAATTGAAGGCGATAATTTTCCTGCGGTAAAATTGGGAACTTCCGATGATATCTTGATTGGTGAATGGGTAATTGCGCTTGGAAATCCGTTTGGTCTTTTTGAAATTTCAGACCAACCCACCGTTACTGTTGGTGTTGTAAGCGCTGTGGATATGAATTTGCGCGCGGAACAAGGACGATATTATCGCGGAATGATTCAAACGGATGCCGCAATCAATTCCGGAAACAGCGGCGGTCCATTAGTAAATTCAGCGGGCGAGGTGATTGGAATTAACTCTGTTATTTACACGCCGAATCAAGGTAACATCGGACTTGGTTTTGCAATTCCGATTAATCGTGTGAAAACGATTGTCAATGATTTAAAGAAAACGGGAAAAGTAGAACGCAATTTTTGGACGGGACTTGATGTGCAAAATATTGATGCGCACATCGCTCGCTATTTTCGTTTGCAAAAAACTGATGGCGTTATTGTTACCGATGTGAAACAACGTAGCCCCGCCGCGCGTGCCGGACTTGAAGTCGGCGATGTAATTGTGGAAGTGAACGGAGAAAAAATTTCCGACGAAGAAAGCATCAAAAGCGCATTCAGTTACGCTTCTGCGGGACAAATAATGAAAGTAAAAGTTTTTCGCGACGGACAAAATTTTGATTTACAATTGAAATTGGAGAAGAGATAATCTTAATTAAGTTATTGGTTATCCGTCATTAGTTATTTGTTATTTGTTATTCGAGATTACACTAATTACCAATTACTAATGACAAATGACATTTTATAAACAACGAGAAAATAAATTATACAGTAATACATATTAAATGAAGAAATTTCAAAACTACATAAACGGAAAATGGTGCGATGCAAAATCTGGACAAGTATTCGAGAATCGCAATCCAGCAAATAACAATGAAGTACTGGGAACATTTCCCAAATCATCAAAAGAAGATGTGAACGAAGCAGTTGCAGCTGCGAAAAAAGCGTTTGAGAGTTGGCGATTAGTTCCTGCACCCAAACGCGGCGACATCATGAAAAAAGTCGGCGATATAATGACGGAACGAAAAGAAGAACTCGCCAGCGCAATGACAAAAGAAATGGGAAAAGTATTACTCGAAACGCGCGGCGATGTTCAGGAAGGAATCGACACAGCATATTACGCTGCATCGGAAGGAAGAAGATTATTCGGTCACACCGTTCCGAGTGAGTTGTCGAACAAATTCAATATGGCGGTGCGTTCTCCGATTGGTGTTGCGGGATTAATTACTCCGTGGAATTTTCCGATGGCAATTCCGACGTGGAAAATGTTTCCTGCGCTTGTTTGTGGAAATACTGTTGTATTCAAACCTGCATCGGTAACTCCCGAAACAGCAACACATCTCATCGAAATTTTAATCGAAGCGGGAATTCCTCAAGGAGTTGTGAACATTGTTCACGGCGGCGGAAGTGAAGTGGGAAATGCAATTGTTGAACATAATGATGTAGATTTGATTTCATTTACAGGTTCAACAGATGTTGGAAAGAAAATTTCCAAAATGGCGAGCGATACGTTAAAACGTGTTTCGCTTGAACTTGGAGGAAAGAATGCGCAAATTGTTATGGATGATGCGGATTTGGAACTCGCGCTCGATGCAGTTCTTTGGGGAGCATTCGGAACAACGGGACAACGCTGCACAGCAACATCGCGATTGATCGTTCACGAAAAAGTGTATGATGAATTTATGAAAATGCTTGTTGCGCGTACAGAAAAATTACGCCTCGGTGATGGATTACTTGCAACAACAGATGTTGGTCCATGTGTTTCTGAATCACAGCGAAATACGGTAATCGAATACGTTGAGATTGGAAAAAAAGAAGGGGCGAAACTTGTTTGCGGAGGAAGTATTGCAAAAGGAAATGGTTTGGAAAACGGATGGTTTCATCAACCGACAATTTTTGGCCATGTGCTTCCGAATATGAGAATTGCGAAAGAAGAAATTTTTGGTCCTGTTCTTTCCGTCATTAAAATAAAATCGCTGGAAGAAGCAATAAAAGTTTTGAACGATACGATTTACGGTTTGTCATCTTCCGTCTTTACAAAAAATATCAATGATGCGTACACAGCAATGCGCGATATCAAAGCGGGAATTGTGTACATCAACGCGCCAACAATCGGAGCGGAAGCGCACATGCCGTTCGGTGGAGTAAAACAAACCGGCAACGGACATCGCGAAGGCGGTTGGACCGTGTACGATTTCTTTTCGGAATGGAAAACGATTTATGTGGATTTTTCCGGGAAGTTACAACGCGCGCAGATTGATAATGAGTAAATCAAAGTGAAATAATTTTATGACACAACTATTAGAAAAAGCATTTCACGAAGCATCGCATCTTCCGCTTCAAGAGCAAAATGTGATAGCCAAAAGATTACTTGAAGAAATAAAATCGAAAGAAAAGCGTTCGGTAAATTATTCGGAAATGAGTGACGCAGAAGTATTAATAGTTGCAGAACAAACCGGTTCATTCGATTTTTTGAACGAGGCTTCAGAAGATATTTATACATTGGAAGACGGCGAACCAATATGAATCGCGGAGATATTGTGCTTATGACATTTCCATTTTCAGATTTATCAACTACAAAAGTTCGTCCAGCGTTGGTGCTTTCGTCTTTTAACTCAAACGAACAAGATATGATTGTTGCACTTATTTCGTCCAATACAAGAAGAGAATTGTTAAGTTCAGATTTTTTACTAAATCAAACACATATCGATTTTTCAAAAACCGGATTGAAAAGTGAATCAGTTTTTCGTATGTCGAAATTACATAACCTCAACAAATCATTGGCAAAACGACGGATCGGAAAAGTGAGTGATCTTTTTATGAACGAGTTAGAAATGAAATTACGTATAGCATTGGGAGTGAAATAAATTAAACTAATAAAATTCCTATGTCCTTCCGTCTCACCTTCATCATTAGTTTTTTTGAACATCAAGAGTTCTTCTAAGTTTTCTGAATAAAACCATTTTATTTTTTAAATAACAATTTTTATTCAATTTATAACTTAGAAAGAATTTTTATGTCAACAACAACTTTAGAAACACAACAAACAAAAACATCAAACGGCAACGGAAAATCAATGCATAATCCCATATTGCCGATTGATGTTATTCCCACGCTCAAAAAAACACTCCTCGCTGATGGCTTTGATTACATTATTGATTTGGAAAAAAGCAGCGGCGTTTGGATTCACGATGCAGTAACAAACAAAAAAGTTCTCGACTTTTTTACGTGTGTTGCATCGCTTCCTCTCGGATTCAATCATCCGAAACTGAAAGAAAAAACTTTCGTCGAGAAAATTTCCCGCGTTGCAATCAATAAACCATCGCTCTCCGATATTTATACTGTCGAATTTGCTGAGTTTGTGGAAACATTTCATCGTGTTGCACAACCGGAATATTTGCCGCACGCATTTTTTATTGATACCGGTGCACACGCTGTTGAAAATGCGCTGAAAGCATCGTTCGATTGGAAGGTGCGGAAAAATTTCAAGAAAGGTTATCGCGAAGAAAAAGGAATGCAAATCATTCATTTTGAAAAAAGTTTTCACGGACGAAGCGGGTACACGCTTTCTCTCACGAATACTGACCAGGTGAAAACAGACTTGTTCCCGAAATTCAAATGGCCAAGAATCATCAATCCGGCTATGAAATTTCCGTTGAATGAAAACACCTTGCAAGAAGTTGAGAAATTAGAGTTACGCGCAATCGAACAAATGAAATCTGCTTTTCAACAAAACCAAGATGACATTGCGGCGATTATTATTGAACCAATTCAAGGTGAAGGAGGCGACAATCATTTCCGAAAAGAATTTTTTGTTGCGTTGCGAACACTTGCCGATGAAAACGATGCTATGTTGATTTTCGATGAAGTGCAAACCGGCGTTGGACTCACGGGTAAAATGTGGGCGCATCAATATTTTGTTCAACCGGATATGATTGCGTTCGGAAAGAAAATGCAAGTCTGCGGATTTATGTGCGGCAAACGTATTGATGAAATCGAAGATAATGTGTTCAATGTTTCGAGCAGATTGAATTCCACATGGGGCGGAAATTTAACCGATATGGTTCGTTCGCAAAAATATTTGGAAGTGATTGAAGAAGATAATCTCGTTGAAAATGCTCGCGTTGTTGGTGAACATTTACAAAAACGACTGCACGAACTTCAACAGGAATTTCCGAATAAAGTCAACAACGTGCGTGGAAGAGGTTTGTTCTGCGCGTTTGATTTATCTACTTCGGAAATGCGTAACGACGTGAAAAACAAATGCTACAAGAATGGACTCATCATTCTCGGAAGCGGTGAACGTGCGATGCGCTTCCGTCCAGCACTAACAATTCAACCGAATGAGATTGATTTGGGAATTGAGATTATTCGGAAAGCGTTGAAAGCGTAAAGTAAAGCCAAAAAACTTTTCTCTCTACAAAGTAAAGCCATCAGAAAATTTCTTGATGGCTTTTTTGTTGGTTCAAAGTTTTATGATAATTTGAATAGGATGTTGTTAAGTAGCACCTACAATAGTTATTTGAAACTCGCAAGATAATTTTCCATAAATAAATTAAAACGTTTAATTAGTTGATTTCTAAAATCGACGGATGTACCAATTTCTCCCAATTGTGTTTGTAATAAATCTATAGATTCCTGTAAATAAGTCGAAGATTTTATTTTTTTATTGTATATCATTCTTCCCAATAAAATTGATATTAGTAGTAATAACAAAATAAATTGCCCGGGCAGTTCTTTACGAGAACCATATAATGCTAAAAAAATAATTACTAATATCATTACCTCAACAAAAAAGATAATAATTCCAACTATTATTGCGAGCAATATAGGACCTGAAACATTTTTCACATTAAACATCAACCTTCCTTCGTTGTAAGAAGTTATTATTTTATTATATGCCTTTTTACAACGAATTGATTTTTCGTAAATGGAAGTGATTTCGTTGTATAAAGAAGATAGTTTAGCCAAACATTTTTTTAATTCTCCTGACGGTAGAATAGGTAATTTTCGTACCCTGGCTAGATCTTCCTTGATTGAGTTACTTGTAAAACTATTTTGGTTAACCGCCCAAGATTTGTCAACAAAATCCCAATCAATATTTTCCAGTAATCTTTCAATTTGGGTAGTGTCAAATACGAGTTGACATTTCATTGTTGTAATTAATGATAAACAACTTTGTTACT
>JAGXRH010000004.1 GCA_018335975.1 Ignavibacteriales bacterium | reverse complement strand
GTCGTTTCTGTTCCTTCCACGTGGAGCAACGGCTCGTGGTACCGAACGTACGGCGGCGATGGCACATGGACGGCGATTGACCAGAAAAACGATGCCCATTTGTATGCTTCAACACAAAACCTCGCGATTGTGCAGAGCGATAATCGTGGTCGGGGAGATTGGTTTTATGTTTTTGGAGGGGTGAGTAACATTGTAAATTTTTGCGCGCCATTTGTGCTTTCACCGTACTGGAGCGATACCGTTTCGCTTGAACGAAGTCGTGTGCTGTTTGCGGGTGAAGATAGAATTTCGAAATCTACCGACGGAGGAAATTCCTGGACGCAGGTGAATGGAAATCTTCCACTCGATGGCAACGCAGTTCTTTCACTCGCAGTCTCTTCAAACAAACCGGATACCGTGTTTGCAGGAACATTACCGACGGTTAAACGTGCGGGACTTTTTCGAACAACGAACGGCGGAACAAGTTGGGATAGTGTTTACCGATGGGGACCTGATTCGCTTCGAGTGTTTTTACCCAATCGTTACCCGATGGATATTGCGCTCGATGAACAAAACCCGAAACGCGCATACGTTGTATTTTCCGGGTTTGATACTTCGCGTGTCTATCGAACATCGGACGGTGGAAGAACATGGATTGATTGCACGCGATGGACAGATAGCAGTGGACAAATGGATTCGTTGCCGAACGTACCCACGAATGCGATTGCGATTGACCCGTTGACAAAAAATATCTATCTCGGAAATGATTTGGGCGTGTATGTTGCTGATAGTAACGGAACGCGATGGAATGAATTTACCGACGGAATGCCTCCCGCAATCGTGATGGATTTGAATATTTCCCGTTCGAACAGAATGTTGCGCGCCTTTACTCACGGCATTGGTGTGTACGAACGGCGATTATTAGATACAACTCTTACGCCGGTGACCGATGTGAAAGAAAGTTTTTCTTCTCCCATTTCTTTTTCTCTTGAACAAAATTACCCCAATCCGTTTAACCCTGTAACGGTTATTCGTTATTCGTTATCAGTCAATAGTGTTGTAACGCTGAAAGTATATGATGTACTCGGTAAAGAAGTTGCGACGCTCATTCACAGCAGATTAGTGGATGAAGGGAAACACGAAATCGAATTTGACGGCTCACGAGTTGCAAGCGGTATTTATTATTACAAACTTACCGTTGGAAAATTTTCGGAAATGAAGAAGATGGCTCTATTGAAATAGTTTTGAGTGAAAAGGAGAGTGGGCGCGAGAAAGGTGGAAAGCATTGGTTGTAAAAATAAAAAGTATTTCAATCAATGGAAATACTTTTCTAAACTTGCGAGGGATTAAGGACAATCAAATCATACTCTTTCGCCGCTGCAATTAATTCGGCATCAGAAGAAATCAACTGAAACGAATCTTGCGCTGATGAAAAATGTTTTTTCAATGATAACGCAGCAGATAAGTGAATAGCATCTGCACCGCGAAGGAAATGTTTTTTTGTCAATGCAACTGCTAAAGTCAATCCTTCTTTATCTATATCTATTTGTGCGAAATTGCTCCAATCATCTTCAACTTCTTTTACTTTTTGTTCAAAGGCAGAATGAGAAATTTCTTTCGCTTTCAATTTACGAGAGAGTGTTGCTACAACTTCAACAAATCCAAGCGAAGAACAAGCGAGCAAATTTTCATTGAGGAAAATTTTTTGAACAAACACAGTTCCTTCTTCGCGGATGTACCGTTTTACCCACGCGCTTGCGTCGAGATAATAAATGTTCACCGTCTATCTTCTATGAGTTGTTGCGAAGCGGATTTCCCTAACGCCGATGCCGGTTCAACGTAGTGAAATTTCTGAGATGATGTGTTCGGAATTTTTATTGATGAACTTCGGAGAGATTGTAAAGAATCGTCCAACGTTTCTTTACGATGAACATTCTCAACTAATTTCAAGATTGTATTTGCTTCAGCATCAGAAAGTTTTTCAATAACATTGTGCAATTGTTCTTTTACTGTATTCATAACATTGTTTTTTGTGGCTAAAATATACCAAAATCTCTTGCAACTGTTTTCCGGTGATGCGAATACCGAGTAACACAACAACGTAAATTATTGTTGTGCGGAGAATGATTTCGAGAAGGGTGGAGAGCATTGGTGTTAAAATAAAAAAGTATCTCGAAAAGATTCGAGATGCTTATTCACGCCCAATAACGTCAGTGTTGTTTAATTCGATGAAACGATACTCTTCAAACATTGCTACGACCGGTTCGATATTTTTTGAAAATAACTCGTACAGTTTTTTATTTTTGATATTTCCCGTTGTTATTAACAGGAGTTTGTGCGGAATATTCTGAACATAAAACGAATCTAAAAAATCATCGTCTTTCGTGATAACGATGCGGTTCTCGTTTTGTGAGACTTCTCGTATCTCATCATCGGAAGTTCTTTCTTTGTGAGGCAAATCGTCCGTGTGAATTGCGTCGTATCCTTTCTGCTTCAGAAGTTGAGATAAGTGATACGGCAATTGAGCATCAACAAGAAATTTCACGCAACGACACTATGAATTGATTTTATCTTTGTCAATCGTGAAGCGAATAATAAACACGCTTGAATGTCGTCATTTTCAATAGCGGGATAATCGGTAATAATTTCTTGTGCAGTCATTCCTGCGGATAACAAATCAAGAATCATTTCCACGGGATAACGCATATTTCTAATCGTGGGTTTTCCGTGACAGATATTTGGGTTAATCGTAATTCTTGTTAATAGGTTTTCCATAGACTATGATGAAGTTTGTTTTTTCGGGGTTGAATATACCAAAATCTCTTGCAACTGTTTTCCCCTGATGCGAATACCGATTAACACGACAACATAAAATATTGTTGTGCGGAGAGTGATTTCGAGAATGGTGGAGAGCATAGTTTGATTTTAAATTAGGTAGGAAATATTTATCGAAAAATAACTTCTTCTCTTAAAAAATCAAGAACATCATATTTTGAATCAGCCAATTCAATATTCGGGTATTTCATCTTTATTTCTTTTCGTTCTGCATCTCCTAAACCAAACGATGTACCTTTTATCGTAGCGTCTGTATAACTTGAAATACCAAGTCTTTTCAGGTTCACATCGTTATATCCAAAACCGAGAAAGTAAATATATTTTGCACCTACCAAGGATTTATACGCTTCTTTAAATTCCGGGTCATCATCTATTGACTCGGAAATAATTTTTATATGTTTTGCAGATCCAGAGCCTGCCTTTCTTAATAATTCATCTGAATAACTTCTCGAATTGTATTGCGATTGCCATGGCAACAAACCCAATTGTCCGTGAAGATGTATTATCGGTATTTTGTTAATTGATTGAACGACTTTTTCCTCGGATTTTCCATAGGAGTTTCTTAAAGAAGTAAATAGAAAATGTTCAAATGAACGGTCGTAGTTGAATGTGATGGTTGCCAATTTATTATCTTCAAATTCGTCAAAATTTGTATTCATTTTATTAAATAGATGCTCATACCAATTACCTTTAATGTCTTTTGTTTCATAGAGATTTTCTTTTATTTCAAAAGGTATAAGTGCTAACGCTAATGTGAGTTTCCCGATTTCTATAAATTCTTTTCTATGTTCAAGAAAGGCATCTACAGAAGTCTTTCCGGAATGCCGAAGTTGATTTGCGTATTGTTTTACTTCATCTAAGTCAAATTTATCATCAACAAATGCTTTCATCCATCTTTCGTCTGAAATTCCTTTGCATATTTTTTCTTTGAGTTCCTTCCCGGTTGGAAAACCATAAGGAGCGCTCGCGCCAGCACCTAAAATTAAAACGGTTGGTTCTTTAATCATAGAAATTACTTGTCCTGCACAACACGAAAACCGCCCCTGCCGTCACGATCGACGGGAGTGTAGAGGCTGCGATTCCCAACACGGCAATTGAAGCCGTCGTAGTCGAAGGAGCCGCCCCGAACAACACGGGAAGAGCCACTTGTAGGTCCTTGTGGATTTGATTGCGATGAAATTGAATAACTACCATACCAGTCATTGCACCATTCCCACACGTTTCCGCTCATATCATAAATACCAAGTTCATTCGCTTGTTTCGTTCCAACAGAATGTGTTTTACTTCCCGAGTTATCATTATACCACGCAACGTTATCAAGCGAGTTGCTTCCGCTGTATTTGTAATTGTTGTTTTTGTTTCCACCACGCGCGGCATATTCCCATTCTGCTTCGGTTGGTAAACGTTTTCCAACTTTTCTGGCATATTCTACTGCATCATTCCAACTTACATTTTCTACAGGGCAATCGGAACATTTGAAATATGAGGGATTTGTTCCCATCACCCGTTCATATTCATTTTGCGTTACTTCATATTTCCCTATATAGAAATCACTGAGCGTTACTGTGTGTATAGGTTTTTTATTATCGTAATCATTCGTTCCCATTTGAAACGTGCCGCCTTGCACATAAATCATATTTTCATATTCGGGTAAAGGTGCGGGCGGCTCATTCATTTCTTCTTTTGTTGTTACAGTTTCTGGCTTATTACTTTCTCCACCAACAAAATAAAAATTTCCCGTCAGCGAGGAGGCATCCCACGGCGTTTGTTTGTTGTTGCTTTTTTTCTGCACGTTCACGCGCGTACGTTTAAACACGTCTTCAATTGTTAATCAGGGAGTTTGTATTTGCGCGAGGAGTTCTTGTGTGTAGAGTCCGTTCTTTCCATCGCCATCGGCGGCAACTTCACCGGGAGCAGTCGCATACGCAATATACGTTCCCGAAGGCGCGTTCATAAAAGCCAATCCGCGCTCCGCAGTAGTTGAGCGCCAACTGCGAGCAAACGGATTATCGCGGCACGCATCTAACACAACAATGTTCACGCGGTTGCGCGCGTTATCCATTTCTCCCAGCACTCGTCCCACGTCAACGGCTTCAAACTCCGCATCTTGTTTTTTCTCAATCGCCGCGCCGATGGGAAGAAGATAATTTTTTCCATCCATTTGCATTCCGTGTCCCGCGTAATAAAAAAGTCCGGTGCCGCCGCGTTGTATTTTCCCGCCAAACTCCGTAATTGCATCCACCATATCGCGGCGATTTAAATTTTCACGCAGCAGCACTTCAAAGCCAACATTGCGTAAAGCATTTGCCATCGCTCGCGCATCGTTTATGGGATTTTTGAGTGACGCTTGTTTGTAGTTCGCATTGCCAATTACGAGCGCAGTGCGTTTTTCAGAAGTTGGTTGGTCAAGAGTTTTCATTCCTCTCTGCGCGAAGAGTGGAGATGAAAAGATGAAAAATAGGAAGAGAAGTTTGTACATAGTTTTATCTCCAGAATTTATTCACAGTCAATGACTCGTAGAGCAGATAAATGGATTAACGGATTACGAAACAGCATCAGAAAAAATTTCCATAGCTGATTGTTTTCCCGTTGCTTCGTTGATGAGTAAAAATTTTCCTTTATCCTCTCGCCGCAATTGTTCGTTTGCGTTGAGAAGTTCAATTCCGTAGAGTGAACCATCGGGTGCAATATCAACATTCACATCATCGCTGAGTTGAATAGTTTCAACATTCTCGCTCTTTTCACGAAATCGAATGTAGGCGATGTTGTAGCGTGGGTCGTAAGTGAGTTTCATAAGTTTTCTTTCGTTAAAAATATTTTGTAATAACTCGGAGTAAATTTACAAAATTTTCTCTGCGTTCCTTTGCGAAAACCTTTGCGCTCTTTGCGTTTAAAAACTATCTTCTTTAACCGCGAAGGAACGCAAAGTCAAGCGCAAAGTTTCGCAAAGGAATATTTTTTTTCAATGTAAATACAATTCATCTCCCACCGAAATCATTCCTGCTTTTATCACGGAACCATAAATACCGGCGCACGCTTGATTCAATTTTCCGACGGTTTTCAGGATTTCCGGATTCGATGTTTGTGTATTCGGATCAATATTGAGCATCACGCAGCGTAGGTCACGCATCGTAACTCCGACGGAAAAATTTTCGTTGCCTACAATTTTTCCAATCCATTCATCTTCATAAAAAGGAATGTCGTTCGTTAATTCAACAATGATATTTTGTCGAAACTGACGGATGTCGAGTTCGTTGCCGGATAGTTTTTCAATTTCACCGATCGTTGACATACTAATGAGAGAAATTTCCGCTTCATCGAAAATTCCGTTCTTGAAATTGACGAGCCGAACTTCTGAACCGTACGCGTTTGATAGTTCGTTCCGTAAGGTTTCGCTTTGCAATTCCAAATCTTCTCCGCTTGGCGTGATAATGCGAAGCACGGAATCCTTTACGTACGGTTTGTATCCGATCATTTTTGGAAGTTTACTTGCATTGAGAAACGGGAAATTAGTTTTATTTTCTACGATGATGAATGCAAAACGGCGGTCGTTTTCAATTCCGCGAAAGCCGAGAGTGGCAGAGGTAATAGGTTCTGCTGCCATAGATTTGACGGGATAGCGATAAATTTCTTTGACGATTCCGATTTTCTGTTTCATTCTTAATGTTCTTTCGTTTAATTATTAGACGAGTAAAATTAAAATTTCCCTTCGCGTTTCTTCGCGCACTTAGCGGTTTAAAAACAAATTATATTAACCGCAAAGAGCGCAGAGAACGCAAAAAAAAATGCACATATCACAAATCTCAAATCTACTATTGCTTCTTCAATAACGGAACTAACGCAACGCCGCACACAAATCCGCCAATGTGCGCCCAAAATGCTACGCCGCCTGCATCGCCGCCAATACCAAGCGATAACATTCCGCTGATAACTTGCATCAAAAACCAAAATCCTAAAAAGAGAAATGCCGGAAGTTCCATTGCGCGATAGAATATTATCATCGGAACAACCGCAAACACACGCGCTTTCGGAAACATAACTACATACGCGCCGAGAACTCCGGCAATCGCTCCGCTCGCACCAATCATCGGTATGTGCGATTCGGGATTGATATACACTTGGGTAAGCGCAGCAGCAAATCCGCAGAAAAAATAAAACAGAATATATTTTCCTTTTCCGAACTTGTCTTCAATGTTATCTCCGAAGACGTAGAGAAATAACATATTGCCGATGAGATGCATCCATCCTCCATGCAAAAACATTGAGGTAAAAAAAGGTTGAATTGTGCCAAGGTCAATATTCAACGTTTGAATGTCCGCAGAGAATTTTTGTGGAACTACGCCCAGGAGGAGAAACATTTGTCCCAATTCCGCACCGAGCGATAATTCATAAAAAAAGACGACGACATTCACAGCGATAATGCTGTAATTGACGATAGGAAATGTGTTCGATGGATTTGTATCGCGGAGCGGAATCATAATTCTACAACTATTATTGTATGTGCTTTCGCATTTCCAATCCCTTCACAACCACAAACGCGAGTAAAGCAAAAATAAAAAAGATGAGCAGCATCCACGCAACCGCTTGCATCGTTTCGATAATCGTGCGATAGATTTCGAGGATCCAGCGTTCGTTTGTTAGTTGAATAATTTCTTTTTTCTCGCTTTGCGGAGTGATGTATTTCTCCAAATCCCACACGCGAACTCCGCCGGAAACGCCGACGACATAAATCGCAAACTTGATGTACTTGCTCCACGACACATAAATTTCCTCAGCAATGAGTCGCTTCAAAATACTATCAATGGGATTGCGGAAAATCCGTGAGATGAGAAAACATAATACGAATGCAAGAACGAAATTGACGGCTAAAAGAGTGAAAAACATAATTACCTCGATAATTGGTTGAACTTGAATGATTGTTTATTAAAGATGCCTTCAAAATATTTTTTTGAGTCCCACAAACATTTCCGGCGAGAATATAAGAAAACGTCGGAATGATTCTTTTTTGGGAATCCAATTCGATTTGCTGATGTGTTCAATGTGTGTCCTCTGTCGGATTTCTGAAAAACTTTGGAACAAGTTTGATTAATTTGCAGATTCTCACTACATTTATTCCAGAAAATCATTCAATCGAAGAGGTAATGATAATAAGTATTTTGATATAAATTTTTTCTCACCCTTAATTTTCTTACAGGCTTTATTATGAAACAGAGGTACTTTTTCTTAGTGCTTTGTGGATTTCTTTTCTTTGCTCAAAGTTTCGCACAAAATCCACTCTGGTCTCCACCCCCAAGATATGTTGGCGGAGGGAATGGACTTGATTATCCATCAGCAATACTTACGGATGGAGCAGGGAATGTGTATGTAGGTGGTTCTACAACCGAATCTGGTTCGTCGAACAAGGATTGGGTAATTATGAAATATGATGCATCCGGCGCAGAAGTATGGGCGCGTCAATTTCCGAACGAAGGAAACGATTCGTTAGCGATGATGAAAATTGATTTGCAGGGAAACCTGTATGCATGCGGAAGAAAATACTACCCGGGACTTTCCCGGCACGCAAATGTTTATACTGCAAAATTAAACGGACAAACGGGCGATATTCTCTGGGATAGAAATTATAGTTATCGTCAGACCGGATTCGATGAAGCACTCGCATTAACCCTCGACGACCAGAAAAATGTTTATGTTACCGGCTCAGTAGAAACAGTTACCGGAATTTCTGACATAGTTGTTATTAAATATGCGTATAATTCAAGCGGGGTAGATCAAACGACCTACGTATGGTTGAAAACCATAGACGGAGGAACCGGAAGTGATGTTGGTACGCGTATCGGGATAACTTCAACGGGAAGTGTCTATGTTGGAGGATATAGCGCTGGAGCAGGTTCCAGTTTTGATATGTTTACCGCGCTACTGACAGTAAGTGGGAATTCTGTTGATACTGCTTGGACTCGCCGTTACACCGTTCCCCTATATATTCAAATAGATGAAGTTGTCGGCTTGGCGGTTGATGGAAATGATAATGTTATTGTTACCGGAATATCGCGAACATCCGATCCGGACTATCGGACGATAAAATATTCACCCAATGGCGACCAACTTTGGAATGTGAGATTTAATCAGGCGTTTGGTACAATAGAAGTACCGGTTGGTCTTGTTTTAGATAAAGCGAATAATGTTTATGTTACGGGAACTGTTCGAACGGATATTCAGAAAGAAAACATTTTTACCATCAAGTATAATGGCGCCACTGGTGATTCGATATGGACAAGTAGCCTTAACGGTCCCCTTGTTCAATCCGTTGATGGGTCGGGCGGTATTTTTATCGGAAGCGATACCTCCATTTATGTTTGCGGATTCGTTACGAATGACAGTGCGAATGGGTATAAAAATTATTATACCGCCAAAATCAACCACAATACGGGAAAAAAAATCTGGAGCGCGGAATTTGATGGTCCTGACCACCGCGATGACGTAGCAACCGCACTCGCGGTAGATGCTTCTGGTTCAGTTCACCTTACGGGAACAAGCGTTAACGGTGATGGGAATTCAGATATTATGACACAAAAATTTGCCGGCGGTTCTGCAATTACCGGAAGGGTTGTTGATGATATTGATGGTGATACTTCTACTACTATTGACCAAATTCCGTTGGTAAACTGGAAAGTCTATAGATTTACCACGCTAGGTGAAATAGCAGAATCCACGGCAACTGACGAAAGCGGTTTTTTTTCTTTCTTGAAATTAGGAAGCGTGGAAGTAACCTACGATATTATGTGTGACTCCGCCCGAAAACATAAATATGTTTTAACTGCGGGAATTGGTGGAGTTGTACAACAGATAATAGGAAATCGTACTATTCGCGTTACTGTTGATTCTTCCCTTGGGAAAGGAATTTCTATTGGAAATGATTTTTATAGTCTCCGTCCCCCTGCGTTTTCTACAGTCGTGCAAGAATCTCTCGTACTTTTAAAATCCGCATCGTTCAATAAGAAAAAAGGATTTAAAACGAAACCAACGTGGGCAAATGTTCGGGATACAGCGTGGGTAAGAACAAATTTACTCCTCACGGGAATCTCAAAAATTAGCGGCGGGCTCATTGTTGGTGTTCAACCTCCAATTGGTACTTCGTATGGTTGGGCAGTCATCGAAAAAAAATATAAAAACGGA
>JAGXRH010000003.1 GCA_018335975.1 Ignavibacteriales bacterium | reverse complement strand
CTTTCAACCCAAGGATACAACTATGAAACGCTACACGAAATACGCAAATTTATCACCGTGTCAACTGAATCGTGACAGCATTGTCAGGTTATTTGAACTGATTCGCGGCGACCATATGCCAACAATGCAGGAAGAGCACATCGAAATCTCTACGCAAATAGATGATATGCGATTGAGCAGCGATAGTATTGCCGAATTTATCAGCCACCCCGAACTTCCCGACCGGCTCGATGATATTGCCTATGAAATGATGATTTGGAATGAAGAAGGAAAAATGAAAAAATTTGTTTTTCTCTCTTTAAATAAAGATACCGTTTGGCTGCGCGTGGACGGAAACGAGCCGATTTGGGTAAATGGAAAATTTACACAGATTGCAGATTATTTGGAATCCAAGCGCTCGTGGTTTGTCCCGATCCGAAATTGGTTTTCATCACTTCAACTACTTGTTCCCATCGTGGCGCTCATTGCGTTATGGTATTTTATGCGAATGGGAGCGCCGACACAAACATTTTCTACCGCGTTATTTTTTGGACTTTTCCTTGCCGATGTCTATCTTTATCGAAAAGGAAAACTATTTCCGAATGTTGATATTGACCTCGTAGGGAAATCAAAACTCCTTGACGGGCAAACAATATTGCTGATACTGACAATTATTACTTTTACGGCGGCGGTTGTTACGGCGTTAATGCCGATGAGATAAGGATGCACTATTCTCTTTTTAGAGCCAATCTTTTTTCGAGATTGGCTTTTTTTGTTTCTGTTTGCACTTCATCATTTTTTTCCTACATTTTTACTAAAGTTTTTCAATAATTCGAAAGGGAAAATACAATGTTATCAGGAAAAATATTTTTTATTGTGCTGTTATTCACAATTCTCCTAATGGTGGAAACACACTCTCAATACGTTTGGGTAAAGCATCCCGCAAATCCGGTTGTAACAAGTTGGAGCGGCGAAACAGATGACCCGAGTGGTTATAAGTATGCGCTTGCTCCAACAATTCTTTACGATGAAAGCAGAGAACTGTATCGAATGTGGTTCACTTCTTATTCATTCAACCCGGGGAGAAGAACGAGTATTTCAGAAGCTATTTCCATGGATGGAGTTGATTGGTATCTCAATGCAAAAAATCCCAAAGTTTATGCAGGTGAACCAGGAAGTTTTGAATCTGTTGGACTTGGTAATCCTCGTATCATCAAAGATTCGAATGAATTTAAATTATACTATGATGGTTATGATGGTGCGCGGAATGAAATCGGAGTCGCATTTTCACAGAATGGCAAAACGTGGACGAAACATTCTTCTAATCCTATTATTACCCGTGGACAATTGGGGAGCTGGGATGCGGAAAAAGCATCCGAACCGTTTATAATAAAAGATAATGGGATATTCAAAATGTGGTATGCCGGAGATAATGGAACAGTCACTTCGATTGGTTATGCTACATCATTAGATGGCATACATTGGTCAAAGTACGCACAAAATCCAATTTTAATTAAAGACACATCTCTTTCAGAAGTGGAAGGAGTAGGTATGCCGGTCATCACGAAGGTTGAAAGCGTGTATTATATGCTCTATTCAATGATTGGTATAAATGGAGTTCAAAAAATTGGATACGCAAATTCTCTCGATGGCATTCATTGGCAAAAGTATGCCGGAAATCCGGTTCTGTCTCGGGGCAATTCGGGAGAATGGGATAGCGAAAATATAGCACCCAGTTGCCTCACCTATAAAAATGGAAAATTTCATTTGTGGTACAGTGGTTACGGACCCGGTTATTGGCAAACCGGTTATGCAACATCCGAATCCACCGCCGTTTCAGTCTTTTCTCCCTCGCCTCAAAATGAAATCTATATGTTGCGACCAAATTTTCCCAATCCATTTAATCCTACGACTAAAATTATTTTTTCTCTGCCGTATTTATCAAATGTTACTTTGAAAATTTATGATATTCTTGGACGAGAAGTTCACACACTCTTGAACAGCGAAGAAATGAGAGAGGGAGAACATCAAATAAATTTTGACGGTTCAAATGTTTCAACGGGGACGTACTATTACCGTTTAATAACGGATAATGGAAAATATTCCGAAACGAAAAAATTCGTATTGTTGAAATGATGAGACACCGACTGTCCTTTAACACGAAAGCCAATCTTAAATTTTGAGATTGGCTTTTTTGTTTTCTATTTGTACTTCATCGAAAAATGCCTAACTTTTCCACCGAAAATTTGAATCTAAAATCTGCAATCTAAAATCTAAAATAATTTGATTCCTCTTCAACATTATCTCATTCTCAGCGCAATTCTTTTTACTACAGGAGTTGTTGGGGTATTAACTCAGCGAAATGCAATTGTCGTTTTTATGTGTGTTGAACTTATGCTCAATTCTGTCAATCTTTCGCTCATCGCATTTTCGCAATACATTGGAAACGCAACGGGACAAATTCTCGTGTTCTTCGTTATGACTGTTGCCGCTGCCGAAGCCGCTGTAGGACTTTCGATTATTATTGCATTGTATCGCAACAAACAAACTTTGTTTCTCGATGAAATAAATATTATGAAATGGTAGTTCGACTTCGCAACGCTGGCTCACTACTTTTTCAATGTAAAATCTAAAATTGTTAAACTACGCTTCATACATAATTATCATTCCATTCGTTGGTTTTCTTCTTAACGGACTTTTCGGAAAGAAAATAAATAACGAAAAAATTTCCGGAACAATCGGAAGTCTTGCAGTATTTTTTCCGTTTGTAATTGCTGTTGGAATATTTTTTGAAATGTTGAATTCTCCGATTGAAGAACGCTCGCACATTATTCAACTATTCGATTGGATTTCAGCCGGTTCACTTTCGATTCCTTTCGCACTGCAAGTTGACCAACTTTCGATTTTGATGACGTTGATTGTAACGGGAGTTGGATTTCTCATTCACGTGTATTCCATCGGTTATATGCACGGCGATAAAGGTTTCTGGCGTTTCTTCACGTACCTAAATCTTTTCATCACAATGATGTTGTTTCTCGTGTTGGGAAATAATTTTCTTCTGATGTTTCTCGGTTGGGAAGGCGTTGGCTTGTGTTCATTTCTTCTGATTGGATTTTGGCACGACAGAAAATTTGAAGTCGGCGGAGCAGATAAAGAAACATCAATGACAACAGATGCTGCGAAAAAAGCATTCGTCGTCAATCGTGTTGGTGATTTCGGTTTTCTCATTGGAATGTTTTTAATTTTCACAACATTCGGAAGTTTAACATTCACCGATGTATTTTCAAAAGCCGCATCGCTACAAAGCGGAAGTTCGGTTATGTTTTGGATAACAATGTGTTTGTTCATCGGCGCAACGGGAAAGTCCGCGCAAATTCCGCTTTTTGTTTGGCTTCCCGATGCAATGGCGGGACCAACACCGGTTTCAGCATTGATTCACGCGGCAACGATGGTTACTTCCGGAATTTATATGATTGCGCGATGTTCAATTTTATTTGCGCTCGCTCCCGAAACGATGAACATCGTTGCCATCGTCGGAATTTCCACTGCAGTATTTGCCGCAACAATCGGACTTGTGCAAAACGATATTAAAAAAGTTCTTGCGTATTCAACCGTATCGCAACTTGGTTATATGTTTCTCGCGCTTGGTGTTGGCGCGTTCACTGCGGGAATTTTTCATGTGATGACGCACGCATTTTTCAAAGCATTATTGTTTCTCGGAAGCGGCGCAGTAATTCACGCAATGCATGAAGAACAAGACATTCAAAAAATGGGTGGATTGAAAAAATATTTGCCGATTACATTTATAACATTTCTCATTGGAACAATTGCGATTTCCGGTATTCCACCGTTCGCAGGATTTTTCAGTAAAGACGAAATTTTGTGGAAAGCGTATTCGCAAGGAAACATTATGCTATGGTTACTCGGAGCAATTGGCGCAGCGTTGACAGCATTTTATATGTTCCGACTCGTTTCACTTACGTTTGAAAATAAACCACGTTTCGATTCGCACCACACGCATCCACACGAAGCGCCAAAGACAATGACTATTCCGTTAATCATTCTCGCCGTGCTTTCTATCGTTGGCGGATTTGTTGGAATTCCCGAATCACTTGGTGGAGGAAATGTACTTGAAAAATTCCTCGAACCGATTTTTGAAAAAGCAGAGTTCCGTTTGCCGCTTCATCACGAAGGCTCACATTCAATGGAATATATTTTGATGGCTATTTCCGTTCTCATTGCAACCATAAGTATTTTGTATGCAAGAAAGAAATTTGTCACACAAGAATCTCTTCCAGTCGAAGAAAATAAAAAAGGTTTCCGAAAACTTTTATGGAACAAATACTACGTTGACGAGATTTATAATTTTCTTTTCGTCAATTCCACATACAAACTTTCCGAAAGTTTCTTGTGGAAAATTTTCGATGTAAAACTTGTTGATGGAATAGTAAACGGAACAGCATCGCTCATTTCAATCATAAGCGGACAACTCAGAAAGATACAAGTCGGTGTTGCGCAAAGTTACGCTACAGTCTTTGTTGTTGGAATTATTGTGATCCTTGGAATTTTGTTGATGTAATGGAAAAGTTATCATACTAATGTTATAAACTAAAATTTTCAATTTGTCTATGCAACCATCACTTCAAATCTTAACAAATGAAAAAGGAAAGAAAACTTTTATTCTTATGCCATTTCACGAGTGGAATTCTTTCTATCAAAAACACAAAGAAATGGAAAACAAAATTCTTTATCTTCAAGAGTTGGAAGAATCTGTTGAAGAAATGAAATTGATTAGCAAGGGAAAGAAAAAAGCAAAGCCGTTTTCAGATTTGTTGAATGAATTATAATGTCAAACACACGGATGTCTTTGCGCGACAAGCAAAACGTTTGAACAAGAAATTTTCTTCGTTGAAACAAGAATTGACAGAGTTGGAACAACAACTAAAAACTCATCCGCATTTGGGAATCGCATTAGGACACAACACGTACAAAATTCGACTCAGTGTAAAAAGTAAAGGCAAAGGAAAAAGCGGAGGTATGAGAGTTATTACGTATGTCGTTGATTCTATTGGAAATGTTTATTTGCTGTCGCTCTATGATAAATCGGAAATTGGAACAATAGAAAATAGTTTGATTCTCCATTACACAAAACAAATTGATTTTGAACTTAAATCTAAAACCTAACCTTGCAACTCCACCTTCTCTCATATCTCATTCTCACGCCGCTGGTCGGTGGATTTCTTTTATTGTTTTTGAAAAAAGAACAAGAAGCAATCGCAAAACAACTCGGACTTGCAATAAGCATCGGTGTGTTTGTCATTTCGCTTTTTGCGTATTTCCAATTCGATGTTACAAAAACGGAAATGCAATTTGTCGAAATCATTCCGTGGATTTCTGCGCTGAATATTTCGTGGCATATCGGCATTGACGGACTTTCGCTTCTTCTTGTTTTACTTACAACATTTCTCACTCCCATCGCGCTTCTTTCATCGTGGAATTCCATTACAAAAAACGTCAAACAATTCGTTGCGATGATGTTATTTCTCGAAGTCGGAATGTTGGGAGTATTTTGTGCGCTTGATTTATTTCTCTTCTACATTTTTTGGGAAGCGATGTTGATTCCGATGTATTTCATTATCGGAATTTGGGGAGGCGAACAGCGAGTGTACGCCGCAGTAAAATTTTTCCTTTTTACGATGTTCGGAAGTTTACTGATGCTCGTTGCAATTTTGTGGCTTGGTTATTATTCTTCCACAATGACGAACGGAATTTTCAACGTCAACTATTCTGAACTTTTAAAAGTCGCGCCGTCCATTCCCGCAACAATTCAATTGTGGTTGTTCGCTGCATTCGCATTGAGTTTTGCAATCAAAGTTCCGCTCTTTCCGTTTCACACGTGGCTTCCCGATGCGCACGTTCAAGCGCCAACTGCGGGAAGCGTAATTCTCGCCGGCGTTCTTTTGAAAATGGGAACGTACGGAATGTTGCGTTTTTGCATTCCACTTTTTCCACAAGCAACAATTACGTTTGCGCCATATTTATCAATGCTTGCAGTTTTCGGAATAATTTACGGAGCGCTCGTTTCGATGGTGCAGCCGGATATGAAAAAACTTGTCGCATATTCTTCGGTGAGTCATTTGGGATTTGTCGTGCTGGGAATATTTTCCGGAACAGAAGAAGGAATACAAGGCGCAACAATTCAAATGATTAATCACGGACTTTCGACGGGATGTTTGTTTTTGCTCGTGGGAATGATTTACGACCGACGACATACGCGAATGATTTCCGAGTTTGGCGGAATTGCAAAAGTGATGCCGATTTTTGCAACGCTCTTTATGATTGTTACGCTTTCTTCTGCGGGACTTCCGGGACTTAATGGATTTGTTGGCGAGTTTTTGATTTTGCTTGGCGCATTTAAATCAACGCTGCTTGCAAATAAAGCGTACGCAATTCTTTCTGCAAGTGGTGTTATTCTTGCCGCTGTGTATTTGCTCTGGATGTATCAACGTGTTATTTTCGGAAATATTACCAACGAAAAAAATAAATCGCTTTCCGATTTATCCTTCAGAGAAATTTTTATTCTCGCTCTTCCGCTCATTTTTATTGTGTGGATTGGTTTGTATCCATCAACGTTTATGAAACTTTCAGCAAGTTCATCGAAAGCCGTTGTTGAACGCATTCACGGAACGAGTAATCTTGTTGAGCACACATCAAAATAAATTAAAATGCCGAAGGCGTTAAACGTTTATAGATAAGGTTGTAAATAATTATGTTCGACTCTGAAAGAGTCAGAGATTGGGTTTACTTGTAATCTCACTAGAATATTCGGATATTCTTCCGCCAAAATATGAGAAAGTTTTTTCAAAACATTGTTCGCATAATCATTCTCTGTTGCTACCTTATTGTTATCAAAGGTGGTTACTACGAGGGAATGAAAAATCTCATTATTAGCGGCGATAAACATTCGTTCAACAACAAAAAACCTAATCGCCCTACCCACAAAATACAGGGGTATGTTGAAATTAAACATATCCCGACGTATTCGAACTCTGAAATTTCTCATCACGCAGAATTAACAGAACCGTACGACGCTCCACGTTGCGAGTTTATTATTGTAAAACAATATGTCATTGATTATGAAATAGCAACTACTTTTTTACTTCCTTCAAAACCTCGTTCCCCTCCTCAAGCATAGTACTTTTCTTTTCTTAAACAGATTAATTCATTCAAGATTATGATTGAGCCAGCATTGTTTGTAGCTGACTTCAATCGTCTTTTTATTCATTTAATTTTATTTGGAGAACAACTATGTCGAAAAATCAATCCGGCAACAACATTAATAACGAATCATCCAAAGAAGGATACCCTATACAATTTATTCTTTTAATCATCGTCATTGCGCTTGGTGTGCTTGGGATAGCGTTAAAAGCGTTCAATCTATTATAAAAAGGATTAATATTATGACAACCTCCGCATTAATTACGATGTTAACTGTTTGGGCGATTGTAACTTTTTTTATGTTGCGTTTTCTTTTTAAGGTCATTAAAACGCCACAGAGTAAGGACAATAGCCAAGAAAAACAAAAGACAATAGAATCGGTACATCGTCCTGATCATTTGCAATTACTATGATTTCCGTTATCATTCCTGTTCTCAATGAAGAGCGAACGATTGGAAAGGTCATCAATAAAATTAAAGATTCACCGATTGTAGATGAAATAATAATTGTTGATGATAAATCCATTGATGGCACTATTCAAGAAGCGAAAAACTCCGGCGCCAGCATTCTTATAAGTACGAAAATAGGAAAAGGCGCCTCTATGCGAGATGGACTCCTCGTTGCCAAGAACGATATTATTGTGTATTTGGATGGTGATGTTGAAAACTATTCGCATAACTCTTTGGAATTGTTGGTTTCGCCATTGTTAAAGAACGAGGCAGATTTTGTGAAGTCGTCGTTTGAACGAGAAGCGGGAAGAGTAACTGAATTAGTTGCAAAACCGCTTCTCAGTCTTTTATTTCCGGCTCTTACCCGTTTTTCACAACCGCTGAGTGGAATGATTGCTGCTCGGCGCGAGTATTTAAAACAAGTAAAGTTCGAGGATGATTATGGAGTAGATATTGGAATTTTAATTGATATGGAGTTACTCGGTGCGCGAATGGTCGAAGTCAATATCGGCAAAATTGTGCATAAGATGAAGCAATGGCAGGAACTTGGTCGAATGTCGCGGGAAGTGGCAAAAGCGATATTGAAGCGAGCAACGAACAAATCGCTCGTCAATCTTGATACATTGGAAACGATAAATGTCATTCGGGACCAAATGGAATTTGCCATTAAAGAAACGTTGAAGACACTGAAAAAAATGGTTGTCTTTGATTTGGATAATACGATACTCACCGGACGTTTCATCGAAAAAGCGAGTACATCATTTGGTTTTCAAAAAGAACTTATCGAAATCATTTCTAAAAATCAGGAATCGTATTTGTTGACAAAGTTTATTGCAAAACTTTTTAAAGGAATTAATATAGCTCAAATTGTACAACTCGTTGACGGAATGAATATCATTTCTGACGCGAAGGAAACCATTGCAGAATTAAAGAAGCGTGGTTACATCGTTGGTATTATAAGCGATAGTTATGATTGTGTTGCAAACCATGTAAAGAATAAAATTGGAGCGGATTTTGCTCTTGCCAACGAACTCGAATTTTCCACCAGCGTATCAACGGGTGAGATAAAAATTCCTCTCTTTTTCCTCCGAACCGATAAAAGTAAATGCAATCATAATTCTTGTAAAAGTAATGCGCTAATGCATATTGCAGAACAATACAAGATAGAACTTTCAAACATTATTGCTGTTGGAGATAGTGAAAACGATGTTTGTATGGTCAAGATGGCAGGAATCGGCGTTTCATTTTGTTCAACCAATAATCTCTTGAATCACATCGCAGACCGGAAAATTGAAACAAAAACGTTTTTACCGATTTTAGATTTTGCAACGTAAGAATTTTTGGTTCCAAAGCAGATAATTCCTTTATTCTCAAACATTTTTTGTGAGAAACAAAAAATATTTATCAATGAAGAAAGAACACATCCAACATCTCTTTCAACAATTTGAGAAAGCGCGTTACATTTACAATACCATTGAGTGTTGGAGTGCAAGAGAGTTACAAAACTTGGGAATCTGGTCACGACGAGAAGTAGCCAAAGTTGCTATCCTTAAACTTAAGTGCTTAAACAAACAGAATAATGAACTCCTTTTGGATACAAACAATAATTCAAACCACTCTTCAACATAAGAGGAACAAAGTGGACAAGAAGAAAAAATATTCTAACTTTGAACTTGCTAAAGGTTGGAGGGAACTTCGAGTTAGCATTATCCGATTCTTTAAGGATTTAATCTTAATCACGCTTGGAATTTTTTCTGCTGCTTTTGGTTTCAAGGGATTTCTCTTAACAAATCATTTCATTGACGGTGGAGCAACAGGCATATCGCTATTAATTTCAGCTTTGACCGATACGCCGCTTGCTATTCTTTTGATATTGGTGAACATTCCGTTTATTATTCTTGCTTACATAGTTGTTGGAAAGAGCTTTGCCATCAAGACATCATTAGCGATTTCAGGACTTGCTTTAGTCGTTGCGACAGTACTTTTCCTGATATAACGAAAGACAATTTACTGGTTGCTTTGTTTGGCGGTTTTTTCCTTGGTGCTGGTATCGGACTTTCCGTGAGAGGCGGTGCAGTAATTGACGGGACAGAGGTCTTAGCAATATTTTTAAGCCGCAAATTAGGGACAACAATTGGCGACATTATCATTGCAATCAACATTGTAATTTTTGGAACAGCTGCTTATTTATTATCCGTTGAAATTGCTCTTTACTCAATGGTAACTTATTTATCGGCATCGAAAACGCTTGACTTTGTCATTGAAGGTATTGAAGAATATACGGGCGTAACAATTATTTCTTCCTACAGCGACAAAATCAGAGGAATGATAATTGAAAAACTTGGACGAGGCGTAACGGTTTACAATGGTAAAGGAGGGTTCGGAAAAACAGGCGAAGCAAAAGACATTGATATTGTTTATACAGTAGTAACTCGTTTAGAGTTAAATCGCCTCAACACAGAAATTCAGAAAATCGACTCGGACGCTTTTATTGTGATGAGCAGAATCAAGGACACAAAGGGGGGAATGATTAAAAAACGACCGTTGAAACATTAGCAACGATATAATTTTAGATGAAAAGTATGGGGTTCTCAAACAAGAGTTCTTCTCATTGGCTGTGTAGCAGCCTCTGACCATTTTGCCGATATCGGGAAAATGGTAGATTTGACTGACGAAAAAACTTCTAAGATGAAAAAGAAAAATTAAATTCAATTCTATGTATAAAAATCTTCTCTCTCTTTTCCTCCTCAACATTTTCCCAACTTCATTTCTCTTTTCCCAAGAACTTGTCCCTTCGGGAGAAATAATACAATCAATTTCTCCAACTCCATGGATGATTCTTCCGTTTGTGTTATTGCTACTTGCCATTGCGTTGATGCCGTTTATCAACAAACATTGGTGGGAAAAATATTATCCGCACGTTGCAGTTGGTTTGGGATGTATTACGCTTTTCTATTACATTTTTATTTTCGGAGATAGCGAGCGAGTTGTTCATACAAGTTTTGAGTATATAAGTTTCATCGTTCTTATCGGTTCGCTCTTTGTTGTTGCGGGAGGAATTCACATTCGCATCAAAGGTCGCTCAACGCCAATGCGCAATGTTGTCCTGCTCGGAATCGGCGCAATTGTTTCCAACTTTATCGGAACAACTGGCGCGTCAATGCTTCTTATTCGTCCGTACATTCGCTCAAACAAATATCGCATTTCCGGATTTCATATTGTTTTTTTTATTTTTATCGTCAGCAACATTGGCGGCTCATTAACTCCCATCGGCGACCCGCCGTTATTTCTCGGTTACTTGAAAGGTATTCCCTTCTTTTGGGTTTTGGAAAATGTTTGGCTCGAATGGCTTCTCACGATTTCACTTGTGCTTCTCGTGTTCTATTTTTTCGATAGAATTTCTTTTAAAAAACTTCCAGATGCGATGGAGCACGAAATTGAAGCATTGGAAGAAGAAGCGGAAGTGAGCGGAGTTCATAACATTCTGTTTCTATTAATCATTTTATCTGCTGTCTTTATTCAAAAGCCAATGTTTGTGCGTGAGTTATTGATGGTTGGGGCAGCGATTGGTTCGTATTTTACAACGCGAAAAGCAATTCACGAGAAAAATGATTTCAATTTTCATCCCATAAAAGAAGTAGCGTTTCTGTTTATCGGAATTTTTGCAACGATGATTCCTGCTTTGCAATGGCTCGAAGTGAATGCACAATCCATCGGGATTACAACTGCGGGGCAATTTTATTGGGGGACAGGAATTCTTTCCGCTGTACTCGATAATGCGCCAACGTATTTGAATTTTCTTTCCGCTTCATTCGGATTGTTTGTGAAGCACGATGTTATTGCACAAATGCAACTACTTATTTCGCAACACGGCGCGGATTTCGGAGCGGTTACACAAATTCATTCGGAAGAAATTCGCAACACCTACACAGTGCTTTTGAAATATCATTACGATTTGCTCGCGACAAAAAATGTTTCTGTTGCTGATATTCAAACAGCGTTTATTCTCGGCAATCATTTTATTTACATCAAAGCGATTTCACTCGGCGCAGTATTTTTTGGCGCGAACACATATATCGGCAACGGTCCAAATTTTATGGTAAAATCTATCGCCGACCAAAACAAAGTTGATACCCCGAATTTTCTCGAATACATTTACAAATATTCGTTTCCGATTTTGATTCCGGTATTTGCGTTGGTGTGGTTGTTGTTTTTCTGAAAGAAAATATTATTAGACTTGTTATGGTTTCGTGATAGATACATTCGAAATACTCTCTATCTTTCATTCGAATATATTACAAGAAAAAACTATGACAACAATTCTCTTTTTATTTTTATTCTTAACAACAGGAAATAATAAACCTATGAACCACACAGAAAAAGCAACATTCGGTATGGGATGTTTTTGGTGCGCCGACGCAGTATTTCAACGCATTGATGGGATTCAATCTATCGAAGTTGGATATGCGGGTGGAAAAACAAAAAATCCTACATACAAAGAAGTTAGCTCCAAAGAAACCGGTCACGCAGAAGTCGCACAAATTACGTTTGACCCCGCAAAGGTCAGTTACGAAAAACTTCTCGATGTATTCTGGTTAACGCACGACCCAACGACAATGAATCGTCAGGGAAATGATGTTGGAACGCAGTATCGTTCCGTCATTTTTTATCATAACGAAAAACAAAAACAATCGGCAGAAAAATCAAAAAAAAATGCGCAGAAAGATTTCGAAAAACCTATCGTGACTGAAATATCACCTCTTCCCGTTTTCTACATTGCGGAAGATTATCATCAAAATTATTATAACAATAATTCAGACCAACCGTACTGTCAATACGTGATTAAGCCTAAGTTGGAGAAATTAAAATTGAAGTTGAAGTATTGAAAAAGAAATTCAAACACAAAAAAAAGTGAAATCGGAAACGGTTTCACTTTTTTATTTCCCGTAAAAGGTAGGAAGCGATAAATCCCTGCGGGTCTTCTGATTTTTTCCGGAGAATTTCTTTTTCAAAATTATCTGCTTGAGTTTGCTTGAGTGATTCGAATTCAGCCCCCCGATAAACAACAAGGTATGGGTCAAAAATTTTGAATTCAAATTTCGAAATAATGTGGTGGAATTTCGGAATATTTTTAAGATACAGGAATGACCTGTCATCCCAGTACACCAACTTCCAATCCTCTTTGTGGGATGAACAGTACGAAATAATTGAGGATTCCATAAAGGCGCCCGATTCGAGAATTTTATTCGTACCGATGATGACGTGGTCAATCTCGAATTCACGAAGTTTCTCTTCAAAGCCCTCATATTTTCCCATTATCCGAATCTCTTCCTTCCCCAAATCGTCGCTGATGTTCCTACTATCAATAAAAAATTTTTGTTCTGGAAATTCCCAAAGTAAAAGCCCGCCGATTTCTAAATTGTTAAAAGGACGACCTGAAATCGAATTTACCTTGAGAAAATCTATGAGCGGACGCGAGAATGAACTATTATCAATGCCGAAACCGAACAGTCGGTAATATCGAAGGTTTTGATAGAAATTATTTCCAGGGATAGTGACGATTGAGAAGAGAATAATACAACCCAATAGCATAACTACAAATGTACTCGTAAATATTTTTTGAATTTTAATCGAAGAAGATTTAATCACACTATCAATGCCTACTGCGGTTCCGATAGCAGAAAGTACGGCGAAATCTCCTATGAATCGAACCGCCCGTAATGAATAAACGGCGAATGTAAGATAGAGCAGCGCGAAAAGATAGTCTTTCTTTTTGATAGAATATACTATGCTTACGCTCCCGAGAAGAAGTAATATTTTATACATCATGAGCACACCGCTTTGATGAATGTTATTGCTGAACGGAGGGTCCCATTCCTGAATTGTTTGGAGAAATTTCATCTGCAGATGGGAAGAGACATAGGAATATGTTTGAATTCCGAAGGGATTGACAAGCATTGCGCCGAAGCATAATGTTATAATTATTCCGAGATTGCGTATTCTCGGAAGATTTGATTGAGACAAAATATCGCTTTGAGGGATGAGTTTGTTTCTCTTGATGAAGAAATTGATTATTTCTACAATAAAAAAAACGATGAGTAAAAGTATTCCAGCTATAACACCCATATGCATATTCGCCCAAACCAAAAACAGGAGCGGGAAAACAATCAGCAGGCGACGTGCTTTTGTTGAAGATATTCTTGTTGTTAAATAAAGGCAAAGGATGATTGAAAAACTGAGTAACGTAACACTATGCGGTCGAGGAGTATAACGATTAAGCGTAGTAACAAGGGTGAGAAGAAGGACGATGATAATGATGGAAGTACTTATGTTCATTTTTCTCATCACCATAGCGAGAAGTGAAAATATACATAGCCAGAAAAGTATGGGAAGTAATTGTACTGCAATGTAACTCTTTGTCGCAAGGAAAAGCAAGTAGGTTAATACATCCCATGCCCATTCAAACGGAATCCAAAGTTGTTTTTCTGATATGAGCCCAAAAATATCATTGTTGGGAATCGCTCTATGTTCTACAATCCATCTTCCTGTAGCAAGATGCCAGAAGAAATCGGAATCACCTGATATTTTGGAAATGCCCATTATCACGATGAGAATCCCAAAAGAAAGATATACGAGAGCATTTGAAAAAAAGTGGAGAGAACGGAAGGTTTTTTCTTCGTGAAAATTGGTTGCTACAGAGGGAGGTGATTTCTTTTTTGACATTTTTTTAGGACCTGAAACGAAAGAGTCCAAACATTCTGATGGTTTAGCAAATCAGTAATCTGAAGGAGAGATTCCTACGAAGAAGATTTTAACTCAATCTCGTTTGATGTTATTTTTTTTAATGCATCTTCTGCCGCATTTTGTTCCGCAACTTTTTTACTTTTTCCTCTTCCGGTTCCGAGCGTTTGGGCATTCAGCATTACGCCAATGGTAAACATTCTATCGTGGTCAGGACCTTCCTCAGAAATTACGGAATATGTTGGAATACCCCGGTTTTGCGCTTGAGAAAATTCGAGGAGTTGACTCTTATAATTTGCGTCAGTTGTTTCAAGCGTGCCCCGTTTCATTGCTTCCTGCATTTGGAGGATGACAAATTTTTTTGCCTTTTCGTAACCGCCATCGAGATAGATTGCCGCAATTACCGCCTCGAATGCGTCTGCAACTATTGTATCAAGTCCCCGTTCAGCATTAATCATTAGTGATGGATTCACTTTCAAAAAATCATACAGGCGAATTTGCTTTGCGTAAATTGTGAGGGCTTTTTTATTGACGAGGCGTGAGCGTTGAACGGTCAATTCTCCTTCTTCGTCATTTGGATTTTGATGGTATAAATATTCTCCGACAATAAGATTCAGAATAGAGTCTCCGAGAAATTCTAATCGTTCGTTGGAAAAAGTTTGCGTTGAAGGGGAGACAAGTTGAAGAATAGACCGGTGCCGCAGTGCTTCGAGAAAAATATGGGGTTGAGAGATGGGAAAATCTATGATGCGGGAAAAAGAGAGTAATTCTGCTGGTAAGCGTACACCTTTTTTTTGTCGCGAAAAACGTGATCGGAAAAGAGTGAAAATTTTTTTGAACCGCACTCTCATCAAAAATCAATGAATGGAATTTTCCTGAAACTTTTCAAAGAGGAGGGAAGCGTTGTGCCCTCCAAAACCAAAGGCATTACTGATGGCGGCATTCACAGTTTTTACGATTGGAATGTTCGGAACATAGTTCAAGTCACAATCAGGGTCGGGAAATTCGTAATTAATTGTTGGCGGAAGTTTATCATTCTTTACGGCGAGAACTGTTGCAATGGCTTCCATCGCTCCTGCCGCGCCAAGAAGATGTCCCGTCATTGATTTGGTTGAACTGACGTGGAGTTTATACGCATGTTCACCGAATGCCGATTTTATTGCAGCAGTTTCGGATTTGTCATTAAACGGAGTCGAAGTACCGTGCGCATTTATGTAATCAATATCTGTCAACGAAAGTTCTGCATCTGCAATACATTTTTTCATTGACCGGACTGCTCCTTCCCCGTTCGGAGCGGGTTGAGTGATATGATACGCATCACCCGTTGCCCCGATGCCGGAAAGTTCGGCATAAATTTTTGCGCCGCGATTGAGTGCATGACGTGCTTCTTCCAGCACGAGAACACTTCCCCCTTCGCCGATGACAAAACCATCACGTTCTTTATCGAATGGGCGGCTTGCATGTTTTGGGTCATCGTTGCGTGTGGACATTGCTTTCATTGAAGTAAATCCGCCGATACCCATCGGACAAATAGCCGCTTCCGACCCACCAACGAACATCATATCAGCATCACCACGTTCTATTAGCATCATTCCATCAGCGATTGCATGGGCAGAAGTTGCACAAGCAGAGGTTGTCGCATAGTTTGGTCCCTTCACGCCAAACCGCATTGATATGTAGCCGGCTGCGATATCGGAAATTATCATCGGGACGAAGAAAGGGCTGATGCGATCCGGTCCGCCGGTTTCAAACACCGTTTGCATTTGGCGATGATACGTCCACATCCCGCCAATGCCGGAGCCAAATACTACGCCGATGTTTTCTCGGTTCAGTTTTTCGAAATCAAGCTGAGCGTCTCGCACGGCAAGTTCTGAAGCCGCAACAGCAAATTGCGTAAACAAATCCATTCGCTGCACGGTTTTTTTGTCCACAAAATCCGTCGGGACGAAATTCTTTACTTCGGCAGCAATGCGTGTGTCATATTTACTTACATCAAATTGTTTGATGAAGTCAACGCCACTTTTTCCTTCCAATAATCCCTTCCAGAATTCATCCACGCCAATACCTATTGGTGTAATGGGTCCCATTCCGGTAACTACAACACGTCTATTGCGTTTCTTTGATTTTGGTGACATAGGATTTCTCGTTCTTTAAATATGGATAGTATCTTCTTTTGCCGTGAAGAGAATTTTATTGTATGAATTATGAGCCTTCAAAATACTTCTGATAATTCAACGAGTATCGAGAAAGCGTATGTATAAAAATGGGGAATTATCCCAGTTTTGATTTCAGATATTCAACAGCGCTTCCGACGGTAGAGATTTTTTCAGCGTCTTCGTCGGGAATGGAGATGTTAAATGCTTTTTCAAATTCCATAACGAGTTCTACGGTATCGAGCGAATCCGCTCCTAAATCGTTTGTGAATGATGCGGTGGAGGTAACCTGCGCTCCATCCACGCCAAGTTTGTTCATAACGATGTCTTTTACTTTTGTTTCAATTTGGGTGAGGTCCATAATAATATTTTTCTGAGTTAGTTAATAAATGTTCGTGAATATATTGTTTGCTAAAAAAGGAGTTCATTAAAAGAGCAATGGAAGTTTGAATTATCAGAACTTCATCATTTAATTTTAAACTTGCCATTGCCTTACATTACCATTCCACCGTCAACGCAAATGGTTTGTCCGGTTATATAATCTGCGTTCGAAGACGCAAGGAAACAGACGACGCTTGCAATTTCTTCCGGTTTTGCAATGCGCTTTGCAGGAATCTTTTCGAGAATTATTTTTTTCTGTTCGTCGGTTAACGTTCCCGTCATTTCCGTTTCAATAAATCCGGGAGCGATTGCATTGACTTGAATGTTGCGCGAAGCAAGTTCCTTCGCTATTGATTTTGTAAATCCGATAATTCCTGCTTTTGATGCGGCGTAATTCGATTGTCCCGCATTTCCCGTAACGCCAACAACACTTGTGATGTTGACAATTTTCCCAGCACGCTGGCTCATCATTTGTTTCGATGCCGCTTGTGTGTAATTGAAAACGCCTTTCAGATTTGTATCAATCACATCGTCAAAATCTTCTTCTTTCATTCGCATCAATAAACCATCTTTCGTAATTCCAGCGGAGTTGACAAGAATATCAAGCCGTTTGAATTGCGCAACAACAGCGTCAACAACATTTTTCGTTTCGGAAGAACTTGCAACATTTGCTTGAAAACATTTCGCTTCTTTTCCGAGAGAAATAATTTGCTGCTCGACTACTTTCGCTTGCGCTTCGGCACTTCGAAAAGTAAATGCAACATTGCAACCTTCATTAGCAAGCGCAACTGCGATTGATTTTCCGATTCCTCGTGAACCGCCGGTAACAAGAGCGACTTTTCCGTTGAGATTAAAGTTCATTGTGCTTTGTCGTTAAAACATTCTCGTGATTTTTCCCGAGAATAAAATTCATTTCTAATCCGCATGCTTGTGCGCAACTTGTGTTGAAATTTTCTCTTGCCGTGCAACACGGTCTTTCGCCATCAAGCATATCATCCCATTCAATTTTTTTATCAATCACAGCAAGCGGATATGTGATACAATAATACGGTTTCAAATCCCACGGATGTTTTCCCTCGGCGATTGACATTTGCTGCAATGTGCATTTTCCGCTTTTGTTTAGAAATACACATTTGTCATTGAATACTTCCGTTCCAATGCATTTGCCGGAAGGAAAATCTTTATCCTCAATAAATTCTTGTTCAAACCATTTCGAAACATCTGTTGTTTGTGTTTCATCAAAGTATTTTTTTATCGAATCAGTATTTGCGAGAATTTTTTTATGCTCTTCAACATCTACATACACGCCGTATGAGCAACATTTCCCATCACATTGAAGAGGTGAATCTCCATTTTTATATCCGTGCGAAAATAAAAACGGGTCAATAGTAAGTTCGTTTTCTACAAAGTTGATTCTACTCATTTATTTTTTCAAGCGGTGAACATCTTCAACTTTATCAACGCCATCAACCGAAACACTTCCATTGATACGTTTCATTAATCCTTGCAACACTTTTCCGGGACCGACTTCGAGAAATGCAGTTGTTCCATCGTTGAGCATTGCATTAACCGATTCTTCCCAACGGACCGGAGAAGTAATTTGTTGCTCAAGCAAAGAACGAATTTCATTTCCATTTGTAACCGGTTTTGCTGTAACATTTGCATACACCGGAATTTGTGCATCAGCAAATTTTGTATTTGTCAACGCATTTTTTAAACCATCTTTTGCCGGTTGCATTAGAGGTGAATGAAATGCTCCGCTCACGACAAGTTCTTTCACGAGTTTTGCACCGCGTTCTTTTGCGAGCGTCATCGCTTTTTTCACTGCATCAACGTTTCCGGAAATTACAATTTGCCCTGGCGAATTAAAATTTGCGCATTCAACAATTCCAACATGACGCGCGTCATTACAAACTTGTTCGAGTATTTTTGCGTCAAGTCCGACAACTGCTGCCATTGTGCCTTTGTTAGTTTCACCGGCTTGCTGCATTAACTCTCCTCGCAATCGAACGAGTTTGAGTCCATCTTCAAAACTTAGTGCGCCGGAAAAAACTACTGCTGCGTATTCTCCAACCGAATGTCCCGCAGTTAGCGAAACAGAAATTTCATTCAATAATTTTGAAGCAACAACACTATGTAAAAAAATCGCTGGTTGTGTGTTGCGTGTTTGTTTCAGCTCTTCTTCGGGTCCTTCAAAACAAATTTTTGAAAGAGAGTAACCAAGAATCTCATCCGCTTGCTGAAACATTTCTTTCGCAAGGGGAAATGTTTCGTATAAATCTTTTCCCATTCCTACATACTGCGAACCTTGACCGGGAAATATGAATGCAGTTTTACTCAATAGAAAATCTCAAATGTAAAATTTCAAATACCCCATTTCAACAATATCGCTCCCCATGAATATCCAGCGCCAAAGCTTGAAAGAACTATCGTTTGCCCTTTTTTCAGTTGTCCGCTTTTGTGCCATTCGGAAAGACACATTGGAATTGTCGCGTCCGTCGTATTTCCGTAACGGTCAATATTTATCATTACTTTCGATGCATCAAGTCCCATTCTGCTTGCACACGCATCAATGATTCGCAAGTTTGCCTGATGGGGAACGAGCCAATCAACATCCTTTCCTGCGAGATTATTTTTTTCTAAAATCTCTGCAGAAACATCCGCCATTCCTTTAACTGCAACCTTAAAAACTGCTTTGCCGTCCTGAAACAAATAATGCAACCCACTATCAACAGTTTGGTGAGACGGAGGATTTAAACTTCCGCCGCCTTTCATATAGAGAAATTCTTTTCCGCTTCCATCGAGCCGCAAAATTGAATCGAAAATTCCTTCATTTAGATTTTCTGTTGGTTCAAGAAGAACTGCTGCGCCCGCGTCTCCGAACAGAATACAGGTATTCCTATCAGTATAATCAACAATCGAACTCATTTTATCTGCGCCAACGACGAGAACTTTTTTATATGCGCCACTTTCAATGAAACGCGCACCCGTCATTAATGCAAACAGAAAACCTGAACACGCCGCTTCCATATCAAATCCCCACGCATTTTTCGCTCCGATGGCATCTTGAATTATTGCGGCAGTTGACGGAAAAAACATATCGGGGGTAACTGTTGCAACAATGATGACCTCGATTTCTTCTGCGGAAATCCCTCGTTGTTTTAAAACTCCTTGAACTGCGGGAATCGCCAAATCCGAAGTTGCGCCTTTTTCTAAAATATGACGCTCGCGAATGCCAGTCCGTTCCAGAATCCAATCGTTGGTTGTCTCCACCATTTTTTCGAGATCGAAATTGGTAAGAATTTTTTCAGGCACGTAATGGTCAACTGCGGTAATTGTCGCGCGTTGTTTTTGATTCAATGAAAAACGAAAAAATTATAAGTGAAAAAATTAGGTTGGAGATATGTGGTTAGTCGCTGTAGATATTTTCTTCAAACCCCAACCATCAATCTCAAATCATTCAATACAAAATTTTATGCGGGGACAATTTTTGTTTCGACGTTCATTTCCGAAATCGCTTTTGTGATGCGTTCGTTTATTTTTTTCTGAACTGTTTCTTCCGCCTTCAAAATCATATTTTTAATCGCTTTTGCGCTTGAGCCGCCATGACCGATAATAATAACACCGTTCACACCGAGCAGTGGCACGCCGCCGTATTCTTCGTAGTCAAGCGATTTGAAAACTTTTCGCAACGTTCCGCGTAAACTTCCGATGAGGAGTTTTTTCAATGTACCGGTTTCAGCGTACTGTTTAAACTTGCTTTTCAAAAATGAAGGAACGCTCTCGGCAAATTTCAGAATGATATTTCCGACGAATCCGTCACAAACAACAAGATCTGCTGTTCCTTTCAAAACGTCTCGTCCCTCAACATTTCCGATAAAATTTAATTGACTGTGAGAAAGAAGGTTATGAGTTTCCAAAGCAACTTCGTTTCCCTTCGTCTTCTCCTCGCCGACATTCAGAAGCCCGACCTTCGGGTTTTGAATACCAAACATAGCGTTGGCATAAATGCTTCCCATTATCGCAAATTCATATAAATGTTGCGGCCGGGAATCAACATTCGCACCGGCATCAAGAAGTAAACTTACCCCGCTCTCCGTGGGAAAAAACGCACCTATCGTTGGACGACTTACACCGGGTATTCTCCCGAGAATTAGTGTTCCAGCAGACATCACTGCGCCTGTGTTTCCAGCGCTCACAAATGCGTCTGCTTTTCCCTCTTTCTGCAGGACGACGCCAACTGAAATTGATGAATTTCGTTTCGATTTTAAGACGCTTGTCGGTGCATCGTGCATATCGAGAATTTCTTCCGCGTGAACAATAGAAAGATTTTCATTCTGCCCTTTTACAAGTTGAAGTTCTTGTTGAATTTCCTTCTCTTTTCCGACGAGAATAACATGAAAACGATTTTTCGTTTCGCGCAGGGCAGAAAGTGTTCCGTGAATCACATTGCGCGGTGCATAGTCGCCGCCCATCGCATCAATGACGATGCGGATTTCGTTCAATGAAGCGCTTGACATTGTAAAAATTAAAAATTCAGATAGAAAAGAAAAATTGACTTTTCAAGGTAATTGAAAACTGGTCAAAACGTACTTTTCGAGTTGAACTTTTAACTTTGGTTATACTTCTTTCGGAACAGTTACCACGCGGCCATTGTAAAATCCACAATTAGGACAGGCGCGATGGAGGAGTTTTTGCTCGTGACAGTTCGGACACTCGCCGGCTGAAGGAGCAACTGCTTTGTAATGAGTGCGGCGTAATCTCCCGCGTTGTTTGGAGTGACGTCGTTTCGGATTTGGCATAAAGATATTTTTTTGTAAATGTTATTGATTTAAACTTAGTAAAGTGTTCCAACGTTCATCTATGGCGGTTTCGGAACACGTGCATGAACCGGTATTCAAATTTTTTCCACAATGGGAGCACAGCCCCCGACACTCGTCTTTACACAGCAATTTCATTGGAATGGAAAGTAAAAGTGTTTGCCGAACGTCATCGTGCATTTCAATGATGGGATGGTCGTTATCAAGTATCGAAAAATCCATCTCTTCCATTTCCATCGTGTTACGTTGTTCGTAGCCATACACCATCTCGTACTCTCCCACAATAGGATTTTCAAATGTTTCTGTGCAACGGTCACATATTGCATTGTGTGAGGTTGAGATTTTTACTCGAAGGTGTGTTTGCCGAGGATTTTTTTCCACCCGGGCAGACACGAGAATCGGTAATACGAATTTTTCTAAATCTTCTGCTAATTCGTCAGTAGTGAACTCATCGTCTTCAACAAAAATTTCGTTCGGGAGAACAACAAAGTTAAATTCATGGGTGCCTTCGGATAATGTTTCAACTTGAATTTTCATAGTGTCCTCGCCTTTCGCTGTTTTAAAGAACGTCCGATGTAATAAAATGAAAACGAGCGGCTACCCGCTCTACAACTAATCTAAAAAATGCGGGAAAAATATAAGGTATTAAGTGGGAAGTAACAAGAAAAACCATTTCGTCTTAAATGAAAAAACCCGATGCAAGAAATGAATCGGGTTTGGAAAGTTCGATTTTTGTGAAATTTATTACCCCCCTGCTTGCGCTAGTGCTTCCGCGCCGCCAACGATTTCCAAAAGTTCTTTCGTAATTGCGCCTTGTCTGGCTTTGTTATAGGAAAGTTGGAGAGAAGAAATCAAATCTTCAGCGTTTGTGGAGGCGTTGTCCATAGCAGTCATTCGAGCGGCTTGCTCAGCGGCGTTGGATTCCAGCAGAATTTTCCACGTGTGAAAATTGAGATGTTGTGGAATTAACTTATCAAGAATTTTCTCTTTGTCCGGCTCGTAAATATATAAATCGCTTTGACTTTCGTGTTTTGTTTCTTTCTTTTCTACTTGAGAAGCAATGGGAAGAAATTGCTCAATAACTGTTTTCTGTGAAATAATGGATTTGAATTCGTTATAAATCACTTCGACAACATCAAACTCTCCGTTGAGAAATCCTTGGATGAGTTCTTGCGAAAGGGAAAGCGCGGTTTCGTATTTCAAACTGCTGAATATTCCAATCTGTTTTCCGGCAACTTCATAATTTCGTTTAGAGAAAAAGTCAAAACTTTTTTTGCCAACGCAAAAGAGTTGCACTTTCCCTGCGCGATTGAGGTCGCCATACTTCTTTTCGATGTGTTGCGATGCGGTTTTCATAATGTTGGAATTAAACGCACCACACAAACCACGGTCGGCAGCAACAACAACTATCGCAACTCGTTCAACAGGACGTGAAGTGAAATAAGGATTTCCCTCACTTTGAACGGAAGAGAGTTGCTGTAAAATTTCCCGCATCTTTTTTGAATAAGGGCGCGCGGCAATGATTGCTTCTTGCGCACGACGCATTTTCGCCGCCGCAACCATTTTCATCGCCTTCGTAATTTTCTGTGTGCTTTTTACGCTAACGATTCGTTGACGTACTTCGCGGAGTGTAGCCATTACAACTTCGTTTTAAACGTTTCTGTAAACTCTCTCAAAACTGTGTTCAGTTTTTTCGTTGTTTCTTCCGATAAATCTTTTGATTCCACGATTGCATTCATTACATCCTTGTGTTTCATTTCAATTGCATCGAGAAGTTCTTGTTCATACCGTTTCAATTGTTCGAGAGGAATTTCGTCGAGATAACCATTTGTTCCTGCAAATACAATGATGACTTGTTTTTCTACGGAGACAGGTTCGTATTGACCTTGCTTTAAGATTTCTACAAGTCGTGCGCCGCGTCGTAATTGTTGCTGTGTTGATTTATCCAAGTCAGAGCCGAATTTTGCAAAAGCTTCGAGTTCGCGGTACTGTGCAAGTTCCAAACGTAAACGTCCGGCAACTTTTTTCATTGCTTTGATTTGTGCATTGCCGCCAACACGTGAAACAGAAATACCAACGTTGATTGCAGGGCGAACTCCCGAATTGAACAAACTCGGTTCAAGATAAATTTGTCCGTCGGTTATAGAAATTACGTTTGTCGGAATGTAAGCGGAAACGTCTCCTGCTTGAGTTTCAATAATCGGAAGCGCAGTTAAACTTCCACCGCCGAGTTCATCGGAAAGTTTTGATGAACGTTCGAGTAAACGTGAGTGGAGATAAAACACGTCACCGGGATATGCTTCTCTTCCCGGAGGACGACGAAGCAAAAGTGAAACTTGACGATACGCGACTGCTTGTTTTGATAAATCATCATAAATTGCGAGCGCGTGTCTCCCGCTATCACGGAAAAATTCTCCCAATGTTGCGCCGGAATAAGGAGCAATGAATTGTAGGGGAGAAGGGTCACTTGCCGTTGCAGAAATTACGGTTGTATATTCCATCGCACCGTATTTTTCTAACGTGGCAACAACTTGAACGGCTGTCGAAGATTTCAAACCGATTGCAACATAAATGCAATACACTGGTTTAATGCCGAGTTCTTTTGCGCGTTGTGAGTGTGTAAACTTTTGATTGATAATTGTATCAATGGCAACGGCAGTTTTTCCCGTTTGTCTGTCGCCGATGATTAATTCACGTTGTCCGCGACCAATAGGAATCATTCCGTCAATGGCTTTGATACCTGTTTGTAATGGCTCTTTCACCGGCTGACGCTGAAGCACACCAAGCGCTTTACGTTCAATAGGTGAAAATTTATCTGTAGCAATTGGCCCACGTCCGTCAAGCGGTTGTCCGAGTGGATTGATAACGCGTCCGAGCATTGCTTCACCAACAGGCATTGATGCAAGTCGTCCGGTGCGTTTTACGATATCGCCTTCTTTAATGAGCGAACTATCGCCAAAGAGAATACAGCCAACGTTATCTTCTTCGAGGTTGAGGACCATTCCGAAAACATTGTTGGGAAATTCCACGAGTTCGCTTGCCATAACATTTGCAAGTCCGTACACGCGCGCAATACCGTCTCCGACGTAGAGAACCGTTCCGACTTCGTAGGTATCTACTTCTTTTTCAAAGCCGGAAAGTTGTTGTCGCAATATTGCGGAAATTTCATCGGGTCGAATTTGAGTCATAAGGGTAATTTCGTTTGTCGTTTACTATTAAAATTTTTCTGTAATACTATGATAAACTTCTTTTGCTATTCTCATTGCTCTTTCAGCGTCTTTCTTGCTTGGTTCACCGTGTGGAAGTAATCCAACATCGGGAGGGTAACGGCTGTCAACATAAACCGAAGATAAATATTGTATGTCATCAGCAGAAACACCCGTATGAGTGTCAAGAGCATCTATCAAATAGACGATGTCGTGTGTCCTAGGAATTTTCTTTCCTTGCTCAAATAAACCCGCTTTCAAAATTTTTTCTGCGAGTTGTTGAGAGTGAAAATAGATGACACGAAAAACATTTTCATCTTCAATCATTGAAAGAACGGATAAATCATCGAGTGCATATTTGAGCCAAGGATTATTGTCTTTCATATAAAATTTTTCCTTCATTCAAAATCTCTTCAATAAATTGAGAGTGATTTTGTTGAAGGAATTCCATTTCTTCCGGTGTCAGAATTATCAAATCCATCGGAACATGCTGTGAAATTCCGCGCATTGCTTCTTCTCGGCGATTCAATCGTCTCGTTGCCGTTTCTTTGATTATCAAAAAATCGTAATCGCTATCTTCAGTGTGAGTTCCGTTTGCGCGCGAACCGAATAGAATTACGCGTTCCGGTTTATAGTTATGAATTATTTGATCAATTTCGGACACAACAATAATTTATTAAATCGTTTAGTTTTCTCCCACAAACTTTTCCCACAATAATTCTAATTGCCGTTTCACGCTTGCATCCCAAACCGTATCGCCGACACGAACAACAAACCCGCCTTTCACCGTTGGATTTGTTTTAAACTGTATCTGAACTTTTTTCTTCGTGATATTTTCTAAATGCTTCGTTAACTGCTCAACCTGATTTTGTGTGAGTGGAGTTGCAACATCAACACCGACTTTCAAAATACCTTGCCGTTCTTCATTGAGTTTCACGAATTGCTCAATAATTTCCGGAAGAAGTTCATCGCGCCCTTTCGCAGTGATAAGCGAAAGAAAATTCATCGTGAGTGGACGAACGTTCGATTGGAACAATTCTTTCACCACTGCTTTTTTCTTTTCCCGTTTGATGATGGGACTCTTCAAAAACAACAAGAGGTCGCGGGATGATTTCAATGTTTGATATAACATTGAAAAATCTTCTGCGACAATATCAATTTGTTTCAATTCGCCGGCGAGTTGAAGAACAGAAAGTGCGTACCGATGTGCTGCGCGTGATGACATTGGTTTTAATTTTTCGGAAGTTCGGTTAAAAAAGTATCCACGAGTTTGCGATGTCTGTTCTCGTCCAATGTTTCGTCGAGAATTTTGCTCGCCGCCTGAATTGCGAGCGTAGCAACCTCTTTCCGTAACGATTGAATTGCCGCATCTTTATCGCGTTCGATTTCTGCTTTTGCGCGTTCCGTTAATTGCCTCGCGCTTTCGTTCGCTTGCTGGACAATTTGATTTTTCATTTGCTCGGCAGTGTGTTTTGCTTCATTCAACATTTTTGTCGTTTCTTCATTGAAGCGAGCGAGTTGTGCGCGGTTTTCAGCAAGAAGTTTTTCGGCTTCTTTCTGTGCCTTTGCCGCATTGTCGAGCGATTCGTGAATGTCGTGTTCTCGTTTGTGCAACGCTTCAAGAATCGGTTTCCACGCGACTTTCTTTAAAATTAAAACGAGCGCGACGAAAATAATGAGTGTCCAGAGGATAAGTCCGGGATTTATTTCTAACATAGCAAGTAAAAAATATGCCGAAGGCATCCCTTCGGGAAAAGTGAAAAATTTTAAGTTTTAAGAAAAGAACGGTGGAAGTCGAAGAAATATATCTTTCTTCAACTTCCAACCACAAAACTTCAACTTCTAATTACTTTGCTGTTGCAAGAATGATGCAAATTGCGAGCGCAAAGAAGGTCGCGCCTTCAATAAGTGCAGCGGCAATTAGCATAGACGTGCGGATTTGTCCAGCGGCTTCGGGCTGACGACCGGATGCGTCCATTGCGGCAGCGGCGAGTTTACCGATTCCAAATCCTGCGCCGAATACTGATAAACCTGCGCCGAGTCCTGCGGCAAGATAACCAAGAGCGAGATGTAAATGTTCCATAGTGAAAGTTTCTCCGATATATGAATGAGTAGTTAGTTAGTAAATGTTATTTTGTTATTTGAAAAAAATCTATTCAACCTAAAGTCCGCAATCTAAAATCTAAAGTATTCTAATGTCCGTGTTCTTCGTTGTGTGCGTGTTCTGAAACCATTCCAAGTCCCATAAATAGCGAAGTGAGCATTACGAAAATATACGCTTGCAAAAATGCGACAAAAAGTTCAAGGAAATTTATTCCGAGAACAAATGCAATGGGAACAGGAGCAATCACCCAGCTTTTAAAAATAAAAACCAATCCGATAAGGGCGACAATAACAATATGTCCTCCTGTCATATTTGCAAAAAGACGAATACAGAGTGCAAACGGTTTTGTAAAGAGTCCGAGAATTTCAATCGGAATCATAATAGGCCAAAGAGCCCAGTGAACTCCGCCGGTTAAATGCGCGAGATAATGTCCGAATCCTTGCGAACGAATTGACGAAAACTGAATCATTATAAATGCAATGATTGCAAGTCCCGCAGTTACGTTCACATTTCCCGTTGCGCTTGCGCCGTACGGAATCATTCCGAACAAATTCATCGTCAGAATAAAAAAGAATGTGGTGATGAGGTACGGAAGATATTTCACTCCCCCTTTTCCCATATTCGGAATAACGATTTCGTCGCGGATAAAAACGACGAATACTTCCATCAAATTTCCGAAACCGCTCGGGACTTTTTTCCTTGTATTGGAGCGTGCCGCGAGCATTCCGAAAATAATAAGAAGAACTGCCGAAAGAATAAGAAACACGACGTGCTTTGACATAGACATATCGAACGTCATTCCAAGAAATTGAAATGGCTCGAAATGCGGTAAATGCACGTGACCGAGAAACGGAAGTTCAAGTTCTTTCGAATCTTGCGTATGATGCAAGAGTTCGGCAAAGAGACTTTCTTTTTCTTTGCCGTGTTCTGCGGCAGTTTTCAAAGTATCTGCGATTGCAGTTGTATGTTCAGGATTTTGAAACACGAAAAAAAATTACTTTTGAGACGCTATTTTCTTTTGGATGTACACAATTTCAAGAATTGTAAACACGAGATAGTAAAAAAACATTGTTGATAATAATGCAACAATATCACTGTGAAAAACTTTTATCATTATGAGCAAAAAGATTGCGAGAAATAATAATCGCAACGCCATTCCGCCGAAAACGTATTTGAAAAAATCGTTTGTGCTTTTATGAAACGATTTTTCAATCGCAAGATAACCGAACAACGCGTTCACCGTCATTATCACTGAGCCGATTTGCGCGGAGGTGATAAACCTTTCATTTGTCCAAACCTTTAGCGGATACCACGCCAATAAGATTGTAATGCCGAGCGTAACGATGAGTTGTTGCGGAAAAGAAAGTTTCATCTGTTCTTTTCCATCACTTTTCTAAAAAACGAAATAAATCCGCCGGTACTTCCGAGTAAAATTCCAACCAGCGAAAACCATGGCGTTGTTTGGTATTTATCATCAACCCATTTCCCGACGAAATAAAAAACTATAACAGCAAGCGCAAGTTGTATTCCTAATCCGACATACTGAGAGTATTCGCGGAAAGGACTATTTTCACTCAACGTTATTCTTTCGGCTTTGCAATTTGTCCGTTGAGCATCGCGCAATTTCCGTTGAACGATGCGCCTTCTTCGATAATCAACTTTGCCGCTTTAATATCGCCGCGAACAGATGCTTTCGAAGAAAAAACAAGCGTATCACTCGAATCAATTCTTCCTTCGACACCACCGGAGATTTTTACGGTTTTTGCCTGAATGTTTCCCTGCACTTGTCCCGTCGTTCCGATTTCCACGCTTTCGCTTGCAACAACATCGCCGATAATATTTCCATCAACGTGCAAAGAACCTGCGCTTGTCAGTGTTCCCTGAAGCGTTGTTCCGCGTCCAATGATGTTCATTTGCTTGTTAGTTTCGAACTTCATTATTAAAGCGATGTTTCTTGTTTCGACTGAAGAAGGAAAATTTCCGGGTCAAGTGCAATGCCGTTTTTCCAGAGTTCAAAATGCAAATGCGGTCCGCTACTTAACCGTCCGGAATTTCCGAGAGTTGCAATTGCTTCGCCCCGTTTTACTTCGGTAAATGCTGAAGCAAGCAAGGTTTCCGTATGCTTATACACCGTTATATACCCGCCCCGATGAGCGAGGATAATGGTGTTCCCGAAATCAAACTCCCAAGCAGAAAAAAGAACATATCCATCTGCCGGGGCAGTGATGAGGGTTCCTTCTTTTCCTGCGAAATCAATACCAAAATGTCCTTCTTGATTTTCAAATCTTCGGGAAATATAGCCGCGTGTCGGCAATACAAGGGGAAAGTCCATCATGGAAGTTCCCGTCAATGCCGAAGAAAATTTTCCAAAACCACTCGAGAAAGAAGCAGACCTGTTTGCTTCAACAGTTTCTAAAATATGTTGCT
>JAGXRH010000002.1 GCA_018335975.1 Ignavibacteriales bacterium | reverse complement strand
AAATCTTCGCAACGAAAATTATATTCTTTTCTTCTCGGCATCAGATTATGTACCCGAATTTTTTGACAATGTCCAGACGTGGGAAGATGCGACTCCGGTTGCTGCAAGCGGCACCGTTACCGGTATTAATGCTGCTCTCGATAGCGTGCAGGGTGACAGTTCTTTCGGAAAAATTACCGGTATTCTTCGCAACGGAAGTAATACGCTTGTTTCCGGCGTTATCCTCACAGTTAAAAATTCTGCCGGTTCTGTAATCAATACCTCCTTTACCGGTGCTGATGGAAGTTATTCAATCGAAGGTTTAGCCACGGGAACATACACTGTTTCTGCAACGAAGATTGACTATGCAAGCGCTACATCTAATGCTGTTATTGACATAAACCAATCAACAACCGTACTGAATATGAATATCACACCAACAGTGCTTGGCGTTGGCGAAGGAATGGAAGAAATTCCCACCGAAACTGCTTTACGTGGAAATTATCCGAATCCGTTCAATCCGACAACGAACATTACGTTTGCATTGCGAGAAAATACAACCGTAACTTTGCGGGTTTATAACATTCTGGGCGCAGAAATTAGTACGCTCTTGAATAATGAACCAATGGATGCCGGCGTACATCAAGTGTCGTTCATAGCAACTGGATTCCCCTCGGGAATCTATTTCTATCAACTCCTTACGACAAATGAAGCGATGACCAAAAAGATGGTGCTCACGAAGTAACAACTTCCGCACATCATTTTTCAGCCGCAAAGAATGCTCAATACTTTGCGGCTTTTTTATTTTAAAACGCCGGAGAGAATTGAAATTCTCGTGTAAAAGCCCTACTTTTTTCTGCATTTTTTTACACCGCAATCCGTATGTCGTTTTATTTCTTAAAAGAAAACTCTCCGCTCTCTATCAAAAGAATGAAGTGGAATGACATTTTTTTTCTTTTTACATTTTTGTTGGTTGGCTTACTTCTTTCCTGCAACGCGCCGCGCACCAATCCTCTCGACCCGAATAACCCGAACAACACACTCCACTCTATTAGAGGAACAGTTTTTAGCGATGCACACTTACCATTACCGCTCGAAGAGGTAACCGTCCTCTGGAAAGAGAACAACACCGCAGTGCAGAGCAACGATTCCGGCATTTTTCATCTTACCCTTCTTTCTCCGCAAAATGGGTGGTTAATGTTTGAGAAAAACGGATACACAAAAGATTCTGCTTTTGTCAAGTGGAGCGGCAAGAAAGAGTTTCTGATGGGAAAACATTTGAACGCCATTCCGGTTCTCGATAGCGTAATTATGTTCAGCGAAGTGCGAAATAAGTACAACAGCCCTGCCGAATATTCGCTTGAGACGAGTGTAACGCTTACCGACGATGATGAAATTGATACAGTGTTTCTTCTGAACGAAGAACTCAACATTTTAAAACCGTTGAATAAAATTTCTGCAACTACATTTTCAGGAAAATTTTCCGATTACCAATTGCAGCTTGGTTCACTGGTGGAAATAATCGGGAGAGAGTTTTCGTTTCACGCACACGAGCGTCAGGGAGTAACATATCGCATCGGCTCGGCAACGGTAAAACGTATTATTGAACTGGAGGTAGAAACATTTTCGCCAAAAAATTTAGACACTATCTTTACGACTACGCCGGTACTCAACTGGATTCCCTACACGCCGGGATTTCGCTTCACGTTTTTTGTTGAAGTGTATGAGGTTTTTGTTGATGAATTTCAAGAACCTGCTCTCGTCTGGTCGAAAAACAATATTTCTTCCGATAGTATTTCTGTTACAACAAGTACAAATATTATTCCGGGCGCCTCAACGGAAAAATACTTTTGGGTTATCGGTTGTGTGGATGAATTTCAAAACCGCAACCGTTCAAAACCTGCCTCGTTTATAATTGTCCCTTAAAGAATGAAAGAAGAAGTCCAGCACATAAAGCAACTTTCGAAAGAACAGTTTGAAGAATTACTCCACGTGAGCGAACTTCTGAATTCTGCCGCGTATGAAGAGTCGTTGATGGAGCAAGCGCTCGATTGGGTTATCGGTGTTATCAATGCAGAGCGTGGTTTGTTCGTGAAGTACAATGAGGCAGATAATTCCTTTTCCATAATCTCTGCGCGAAACGTCGGCAAAGAAAGTATCGCCAACCTTTCCGAGTTTTCTTCCGGGGTACTGCAACAAGTGGTGCAGAATAAAAAACCGCTTTTGTATCACGATGCGCAAACCAACCCGAATGTATCGCAGTTTGTCAGCATTCAATTGCAGAAAATAAAATCGGTTATTGGTGTTCCGATAGTTCGCAACGAACAAATCTGGGGCGTTATTCTTGCGGATAGTCAATCGAACCGGAAAGAATTCACGGAAACGAATTTGATTTTCCTCCATTTTTTTTCCAATCTCGTTTCGCTTGCGCTCGATAAAATTTCGCGGCTGGAACATCTGCAAAACGAAAATCAAATTCTCCTCAACAAACTCGACGCGATTGAACAACTTCCCGACATTGTCGGTGAAAGTAAATCTATTCGCGAACTCGCCACGCTCATCCACAAAGTAGCGCGAACCGATGCAACGGTGCTTATTCTCGGCGAAAGTGGAACCGGAAAAGATTTGGTTGCGCAGGCGATTCACAAATTGAGTTCGCGGAAAGAGAAACCGTTTCTCGCGCAATTTTGCGGTTCCATTCCCGATAATCTTTTAGAAAGCGAATTATTCGGCTACAAAAAAGGGGCGTTCACCGGAGCCAACGCAGATAAAAAAGGATTACTCGAAGTCGCCGACAAGGGAACATTTTTCCTCGATGAAATTGCTGACATCTCTCCCGCGTTGCAAGCAAAACTTCTTCGCGTGTTGGAAAACCGAGAAATCATCCGCCTCGGCGATACACAAACGAAAAAAATTGATGTTCGCATTCTTGCCGCCACAAATAAAGATTTGCCGCAACTCGTAAAAGAGGGAAAGTTTCGCGAAGATTTATTTTACCGCTTGAATATTTTCCCCCTCACGCTTCCTCCGCTTCGAGAACGACGGGAAGATATCGGCTTGCTTGCGAATTTTTTTATTCGGAAATTCGGAAACACGTCTGCGCATTTAAGCACAAGCGCATTACAAAAGTTGGAGCGGTTTCAATTTCCCGGAAATATTCGCCAATTAGTGAACATTATCCAACGGGCGTTGATTTTATGCGACGGAGAAAAAATTTCTGACGAACATATTATTCTTGAAGAACGAAAAGATGCCTTGGATTTTCAGGGAACGCTGGAAGAGTTCGAGATGCGTTTGCTCAAAAAACGGCTGGAGGAATTTAACGGAAACAAAACACAAACCGCCGCGTCGTTGGGTGTTTCCGTGCGGTGGATTCAATTGAAGTTGAAAGAAGAACGCGAACAGGGATGAAAGAAATTCAACATATCAATCGTAAATCCGAAATCGTAATTCGCAAATTATAAATGAACCTCCAGCGCATCCTTGCACTTCTTAAGAAAGAATTCGGGCAACTGTTTAAGGATAAAAAACTATTGCCGCTCGTGTTTATTGCGCCGGTACTGCAATTAACAATTCTCGGTTTTGCCGCCTCGCTCGATGTAAAAAATATTGCAATGGTGTTGTGCGATTTGGATAAATCGAAAGAGAGCCGCGAGTTTATTCAAACCTTTACCAACAGCGGCTATTTCACGATTGAATATTCCACTGAAGATTACAACGCAATCCAATCGTATCTCGATAACAACAAAGCAACAATGGCTCTTGTTATTCCGACAAACTTTTCCAAAAAACTTTTCCGCAAAGAACCAGCAAATGTGCAAGTGATTCTCGATGGTGCGGAGGGAAACTCAACGGCAATTGCGATGGGATACACAAGTCAAATAATTACAAAATATGCAAGCGGGATTTTGGCAAACTTTTTCTCCAACGGAAAACCCATCGTCGGGGTGAATGCGGAAATTCGCACGTGGTATAATCCTGCGCTCAAAAGCAGAAATTATATGGTTCCGGGCGTTCTCGTACTTATTCTTCTCGTTACGACAATGAATCTGACTTCGATGGCGATTGTGAAAGAAAAAGAAATCGGCACGCTCGAACAAATTATGGTTACGCCGATTCGTCCGACGGAATTAATTTTGGGAAAACTTATTCCGTTCACCATTATCGGCGTTGTCAATGTTTGCGTTGTGCTGCTCGTGATGGTGTATGGTTTTGACATTCCGATTAAAGGAAGTGTTCCATTGCTCTTTGGTTTAACGGGATTTTTTCTTCTCACAACGCTTGGTCTCGGACTTTTCGTTTCCACCATTTCCAAAACGCAGCAGCAAGCAATGATGACGGCGCAGTTCTTTATTTTGCAGCCGATGATGTACATTTCCGGTTTCACATTTCCCGTAGAAAATATGCCGCACGCGCTGCAAGTTCTTTCGCATTTTATTCCGATGAGTTACTATCTTGTTATCGTTCGTTCAATTATTTTAAAAGGTGTTGGCATTTCAAGTTTGTGGTTGGAAGCGAGCGCGCTTCTTTTTATGGGAATAGTAATTTTGGCTGCGAGCGTGTTGCGGTTTAAGAAGAAGTTGGAATAATGTTGTGCGAATAACGAATGTTACGAATACATCTTCTACAAATTCGTAAATTCGTTTTGATTTGATATTCTGACATTCAAAAAAAATATTTTCCCCTCCCTGCAACATTTTTCATTGTTGGTTAGTCAAATGAAGTGTATTTGAAAAACTAATAAAGAAAACATTATGAAAACGCTCTTATTCTCTCTTCCGATTTTTTTCCTTTTGATAGTGGTTCAAATGAGTTCCATCGAGGTTCCGGTGAAAAAAAATATCTCCACCGAACCGATTCAATTATCGGAATATATTGTGTGCGGCAACACTACATTCAAATGTAATCCCATCGTGTATCCCGAAGTAATGATTTACGGTGAATCATCACTCATTCAAAAAGTAAAATACTACCCGCCGCAAATGCCGGAAGTCATCGTCATCGGATAATATCAACAATACTCAAGTGAATGTAAGAGCATTTACTTAACGAATGCTCTGCAGTACAAACGGCGAAGGGATAGAAGCCATTCCCTTCGCCGTTTTATTTTTTCTGAACATTACGATTTTTGGCTTTGTAATTTTTTCTTTTCACTCAAAGTGGTATATTCACCCCTCAAATTTTAAATATTTTACCATTTTTCAGGTTTCATCGGAGGAAACTCGTGAATCCATATCGCATAAGAATACTTTTCATAATAATAATTTCATTCATCGGCATCGGCTATGTCTTTTGGAAACCGCTCTCAGTTACGCTGGGAATGAGCGACGCAAAAGATATGGGCGGTAACATTCTTCCCGTAAAATTGGGACTCGATTTGCAAGGCGGGATGCGCGTTGTTATGGAGGTGGACATCGTAAAAATGTTCGAAGACCTTGCCAAAAATAAAGATGAGAAATTTCTTCGCACCATTGAAAGCGTCCGTCAGGAAGCAAGCACAAGCGAAGAAAACGTGGTTTCCATCTTACAACGGAAATTTGCCGAACAAAGCGTTGAACTTGCCGTCTATTTCGGCGACGTTCAGGAGCGGGATAATGAAACCATCATCACCAAACTCCAGACCGAAGCAACAACGGCAATTGACCGCGCAATCGAAATTGTTCGCAATCGCGTTGACCAATACGGTGTTTCCGAGCCGACAATTCAGAAGCAGGGAGGCACACGGATCATTGTCGAACTTCCCGGGGTAAAAAATGAATCTCAGGTACGCACCCTGCTGCAGGGAACTGCGTTGCTCGAATTCAAATTACTCAAGGAACCGGAATCCGTTGCGAAACTTTATGAATCCATCAATAAAACGCTCGCGTTGCATTACGGCGTTGACACCTCTACCGTAACTCCTGTTGCAGATAGCAGCAACGACACATCCAAATCTCTTGCCTCCACCGATAGCGCTTCGCAGAAAAAAGATACCAGCGGTATTTCTCCTTCTGCGCAAACAAAATCTGAAGAACAACTCAGGAAAGAAAATCCATTTTTCGCTTTGGTGCAGCCCCCTCGTCAGGATGGAAATGAGGGATATGTTGGGGAAGAGTTTCGCGATTCAGTAAACCACATTTTACAATTACCAGAAATACAGAAAATCCTTCCTTCTGATGTGCAGTTCCACTGGGCGGCGAAACCGATTGTTGCCGATGATGGAAAAGAAATTTATGCGCTCTTCTGCGCAAAGAAAGAACCCGAACTCACCGGCGGCGTAATAGAAAACGCGAATGTGGATTTTGTGTATAACCAGCCGGTTGTGAATATGCAGATGAGTTCCGAAGGCGCAAGGGAGTGGGCACGCATCACGGGAGCGAATGTTAACAAACGTATTGCGATTATTCTCGACAGAGGAGTATATTCAGCCCCTGTCGTTCGTTCAAAGATTACCGGAGGAAACTCTCAGATTGAAGGAATGGATATGGGAGAGGCGCAGGTATTACAGATTGTCTTGAAAGCGGGCGCGCTTCCTGCTCCGGTAGATATAATTCAACAACAATCCGTTGGCGCTTCGTTAGGTGCCGACTCCATTCAGAAAGGATTACTCTCCGCAATTCTTGCTTTTGTGCTCACGGCTCTTTTTATTATGGTGTATTATAGTTTTTCCGGCGTTGTTGCAAACATTGCGTTGGTGCTCAACCTCATTTTTATGATAGTAATACTTGCCGGATTTCAGGGAACGCTTACACTTCCAGGTATTGCAGGTATCATTTTGAGTATGGCTGTTGCCGTAGATGCGAACGTCCTCATCAACGAACGCATTCACGAAGAGTTAGCATCGGGAAAAACAACTCGCGCCGCCGTTGATGCCGGGTATAAAAAAGCATTTACCGCTATTTTCGATTCAAACATTACAACATTTATCACCGGTATTATTCTCTATCAATTTGGCTCAGGTCCGATACAGGGATTTGCATTAACGCTGATGATTGGTATCGTCGTGAGTATGATAACCGCAATTTGGGCAACACACATTATTTTCAACGCGATGCTGACGAGCGGTAAAACGGTGAATTTCGGATAATCAGGAACAAACGAATTTTTATGAGACTTTTTCAGAAAACAAATATAGATTTTATGGGGAAACGAAAACGGTGGTTTACCATTTCGCTTTCCGTTATCGCCATCGGTTTCCTCTCGATGATTTTCAAACCCGGAGCCCTGGGCATCGGGTTAGGAATAGATTTTGAAGGGGGAACAGAAGTTGTTGTGCAATTTCCAGAAACCCCGGATATCGGGCAAATCCGAACGGCAATGGGCAGTGCAGGATTTACGCGCGCTGAAATTAAAGAGTATGGGGCGGGAAACCGAATTCTCATCCGCACTCCCGAGCAGGCGCAGGGAACGATTATCGGCGACCGCATCATCACAGAATTGAAAACTGTGTTTCCACAAAATTCACCAAGCGTGGAGGAAGAACAAAAAATCGGTCCCAAAATCGGCGCTGAACTTCGACGGAATGCGGTGTATGCAATTATTGCATCGCTGATTGCTATTATGATCTATGTCGGTGTTCGGTTTAAGTTCATATATGGAATAGGCGCCGTGGCCGCCTTATTCCACGACGTGCTGGTAACACTCGGCATTCTCTCGTTGCTCGATGGACTCACCCCCTTCACCGAATTTGAAATTGACCAGAATATGATAGCGGCATTACTCACACTCGTTGGTCTTTCCGTAAACGACACGGTGGTTATCTTCGACCGTATTCGGGAAAATCAAAAGATTCATCGCACAATGGGACTTTTCGAGGTGATGAATAAAAGTTTGAACGAAACCCTCAGCCGAACAATTATTACTTCAGGAACTATCTTCCTTGTCGCGGTAGTGCTGTTTCTCTTCGGCGGCGAAGTGAACCGGGGGTTTGCCTTTGCGCTCACGATTGGTATTATCACCGGAACGTATTCATCCATTTATATTGCAAGCGCAGTCGTTCTTGAATACACTATCCGTAAAACATCCTCTGCCACTTCTGAAGCGTCTGCATACAAAACACACAAATCGGCAGAACTCGTTAAGTAAATTTCAGATTTGCTTTTTGTCTTTAAATTCTAAGTCGTGAGTCGTAAATTACTCACGACTTTTTAGTTTTAAAAAATATTCACAAAGAATGAAACTGAAACTTATACCGGCGTTCCTGTTGTTCACGGTGTACTTCTCTGCGTCACTATTTGCCGACCCGCAAAAACAAACGAGAGATTCCGTTCTCTTAAAAAATTTACGCGAAGAAGTTTCTTTGAGTCAACGCCTTATCAAGCAATTAAAAGGAGACAAAACCAAACTCACCAAAGAGGTGAAGCGATTAAAAGAATCGTTGAAATCGTTGACGGCAAGCAAAGACCAATTGGAGGATTCATTAGAAAATGAAATTCAAATTCGCTACGACACGCTCGATGCAAAAGAAAATCATATACTCACGTTGCTCACGTTCCTTCAGATGAAACGTGATACCATAGAGCAGCTGTGCGCCGATACCATGAATTACGGAATCCGTTTCCGAGATGTAGTAACATTATCCAAGCAAAAAGATGACTGGACGCAAAAACAAACGGAAGCCGTTGAAGAACACCGCAAAACCATTGAAACGCTTCGCGCAACTTTTACTGAAATGGAAAATTTTCTCAAAGAACAAAACAGCGCCTTGCGACACGAACTCGATTCTCTGAAAATTTTCATTCAATTAACAATTCCTAAAGATTCTACTCAAAAAAATATTTCTGTTCCACCTAAATAATTTATCCTATACAAATATGAAAACATTATCCCCATTACTCGTGGCAATTCTTTTGCTCTTAAACTCCTGTTCGAATGAAAATAAAGAAGCAGTCGAAAACACACGCACAGAAATTGACTCGGTGCTCGTGGAACGAAGTTCTTCCGATAGCGCATACCAACAGGCATTGTTTGAAATTAACGATATGAATGAAAACCTCGACGCGCTTTTACGGAAACGGAACATTATGCTCCAACTCCGTCCCGAGCACGGCGAAACGCAGGCAACGTTTCAGGAAAAACTTCAGGTAATTGCCAACGAACTCGACGTGCAAACCAATTTGATTCGCCGTTCATCCAAAAAAGTTGATAGTCTCGAAAAGGTCATCAAAAATATTCAGCGAAAGTATAACTCCCTGTTGAATAGTTTCGATTCGTTATTGGCGGCGAATGAAGATTTACGCGATGAAAACGATAATCTCCGAATGCAGTTGGCGGCGGCAAACACGCTTATCCAACAGCAGCAAGATACGATTGCATCGCTCCGAGAACAATTGGTCGAGAAAAATAAAATCATCAACACCGCATTTTATATCGTCGGAACGAAAAAAGAATTGGAGCAGAAAAAAATTATCGAAACCAAAGGTGGGATACTCGGCATCCGAAGCGTAACCGTGCTTACCGGAAATCTGGAACGAATCGGATTTCAGGAAATTGACATTACGGCGTTGAAAGAAATTTCCATTGATGCGGAGGACATTGATGATATCACTCTTCTCTCCACGCATCCGCAAGGTTCCTTCTCGCTGGAAAAAGGGGAAGAGAAAAAATGCCTGCTGCGTATTCTTGACGAACTCGAATTTTGGAAAAGTTCAAAATTTCTCGTCGTAGAAATTGACTAACGCTAAAAATTTTAGATTGCAGATTTTAGATTTTCGATTGATAGAGGTAAGGAAATCTCTACGAACCCTTTCAACGAAATCTAAAATCTGAATTCTAAATTCTAATATTCTATGCGCGGATTTCGTTCTGCCAAAATAAAAATTGCATTGCTCACCGCAGCGTTTCTCCTCGTTGTGGCAACGCTCTTCTACACACAATCCATCGTTGATGAATTGAAAGCGATTGTGTACAAACTATTAGAGGACGAGAAAAAAGTTGCGCTCTTGTATGCTACAACGATTGAACACGTTGCCAACAGCGAATCGCCCACTACCGATTTTGAATTTTTCTTCGATAAAATAATTCCCACCATTGATTTCCCCATCATCGAAACCGATGCTTCGGATACGCTCATCAAAGCGTACCGGAACATTACGCTCGATTCCCTCTGGACAGAATCCCAACGAACAATGTTTTTGCGGGAAATGGTGCGCGAAATGGATACACACAACACGCCGATAAAAGTTACGTATCAGAAAACTATTGTTCTCAGCAACATCCATTTCAGCGAATCGAAAGTAATTGTGAATCTCCGCGCGATGATAACGCAACTGCAGCAACTTCCGTACATCGAATTGAGTTTGGGCGCAATGTTTATTCTGCTCGCGTATGTCGGTTTCAGTTATATAAAGCGGAACGAACAAAGCAGTATTTGGGTAGGAATGTCGAAAGAAACTGCGCATCAACTCGGCACGCCGCTTTCGAGCATTATGGGATGGATGGAACTTCTGAAAACACAAATGCAATCGGAAGAAACAACGCCGCAAGCAACGGAAACACTTTCCGAAATGGAAAATGATATTCAACGGTTACATAAAGTTGCGGAACGATTTTCCAAAATCGGTTCAAAGCCGAATTTAAAAGAAGAAAATGTGCTCGAGGTGATTGAAAAGACCGTTGCCTATTTTCAAAAGCGGCTTTCAACAACAAAGCGTTTTGGCGACGGGAAGAAAATTTTATTCAATGTGCTTCATCGCGGTGAAACAACGGCGGCAGTTAATCGTGAACTGCTCGAATGGGTGTTTGAAAATTTAGTGAAGAATGCGCTTGATGCCATTGAATCGCACGCCGGCAGTATTTCCTTCAACATTATCGGAAAATCGAACGCGCTGTATGTTGACGTGAGTGATACGGGAAAAGGAATTGATGCGCAATTCAAAAAAGAAGTTTTCCGCCCGGGCTACAGCACAAAAGAACGTGGCTGGGGATTGGGGCTCTCGCTTTGTAAACGCATCGTGGAAACATATCACAAAGGAAAGTTAGAACTCCACGAAAGCAAACCGGGAAAAGGAACAACGTTTCGAATAAAATTGCCGCGGTAAAATTCCTACCTCACTTTGTTACCACCATTTTCTCGCTCGCTGAAAAAATTACGTTGTTCGATTGTTGCACATTCAAACGATAAAAGTACACACCGCTTGCAAGATGTGAAGCGTTGTATGTCGCTTTGTATTGCCCCGCCTCCTGATATCCGTGGTATAAATTGACAACTTCTCTTCCGTTCACATCAAACACTTTCAACGAAACAACAGACGCAGTTGGAATATCATACGGGATGATTGTTTGCGCGTTAAAAGGATTGGGATAATTGGAATAGAGTTTAAATTTCGGTGGCTTCCCTGGTTCACGCTCGGTTACATACAAATCAATAATAAACGGCACACACGCTTTCGCTCCCCATAATGCGCACGGTTGCGTATCATCCAGCATTGGATCAGGAACAATTGCAAGTTGTTCAGTTTTGGTTAAGTAAACGGTAACCTCAAACCCAAGCGGTGAATTCTCAAATCGTGGTGCAAGATGTGTGAACATTTCTCTTCCATCTGAACCCGAGGTTTGCGTTAAGTTACTACTGAACGTCCAATCCCCCCATCCGATTCTTTTTCCCGTTGCAAAAATATCTCCATCGGTTTCTCCTTCAACCGGCGCATCAACCCATTTAACGACAATTGTTCTGCGGTCTTCGCTGATTGCGGCTTGTAACTCGTTATCCATTTGTGAGAGCGCCGCAAACCCAGGAATAAATGAAAGTGTTCTTTGTGCAACTATATTCCCGCTCCAACCATTTACTGTGCGATACGCTTCAACAATATGGAGTCTGTTCGGAGCAACATTGGTATCAACAACATTGAAGAAAATGTGTTCGTAGCCGTATGCATCCACCACAAAATCGTGCGCAATGGAAAAATCAAGTGAACCTAAATTATCATACTCCGACAGTTGAGGAATGGTTTTCCACAAAACGTTTTCCCAACCTGACCACGTTGTTCCATTGTTTGTTGATTTATTGATTTTGAAAAAAATGTAATCGGCAACCGACGTATCTTCGACTACTGCTTCAACATACGTTGTGTCTCCCTTGCTTTGTCCGCGTTCACCATATATATCTGTCCAATCAAGCCAGCAAGCATTTTCGTTCCAAGTTTCTCCTTGGTTTACTGTTCCCCAAAAACAAAGAGAGTCCGATTTCGGAACAAGAAAATATGCGCTTGGGTGGTTATCTGAAGTCCAGATGTATGTACTGCTACCATACGAATTATCAAGAGACATCACATTGAATGGAGTATTTTGAAGAAACGGTTCTAGCCCAAATCCGATACAGCCAAATGCAGAACCAGAACATAAATGAGGAAACGAATACATAAAAATCGCATCGGCAGGAGTAGAACTATGATTCGGATTTGAGATTGCACAACTCGGGTAACGCCCGTATTGGTCAATATCCGCATTAAGTTTTCCTACACGCGCCCACGTTGTAAATTCGTCATGTGAAGAACCGTACCATAATGAGCCCGTCGTTAGATTTGGCGGTTGGTAGTTTAATGCGCCGCGATAAATCATTGCAATGTGATTATTCCACGGGTCGTACGCCAAAGGATTAATATTTGCGTGCGCGGGTCCGTATGCGTTGGGCATACTATCCATCAGCACCCATTGCAAATCTTTCGGAGAATCGGAGTGCGGACTTGGTTTTCTCGGAAGATGTGCTTGAGAAATCTCCGATGTTTGCGTCGGTTCGATGCGTTCCGGTTTTGGCTCGCGGGGAATAAGCGGGTGAGACGATTTTCCCGCAAATGATGAAAGCGTGAATAACATCATTGCAACAAAGCAAATCGCAATAAAAGAAAAATAGTTTTTCATTGTTGTACCCTTTCGGAAAAATTTATTGTTGAAAAAATTATTCGCTCATACAAGAATACACACCGTTAAAAAATTGTGGATTTATATAGGAAAATATTGGAGAAATTTCAAATTGAGTACTTTGTTTTAGGGCAAGTTGCAATTCATCGGAAAATGTCTTTTATTACACGCGAAAATTAGAAAATGGAATTTTTAATTTGCACCGCCAAACATTCACAAAATATTCACATCATCTCACTGAATGGATTGGGAAACGTCGGTCAAAGAAAAAAAATCATGCCTCATAAATGCTAAAGGAAGGGTGTTTGTTTGGCTGTTTGACCGGTTTATCAGTTTTTGGAACGAACGTATCCAAACTTTATAAAAAGAATTTAGGTGTCGGCACAATTCGTGCAAACATTATTATTTCGCGTACCAAACAAAATTACAATTTACATGATACCCTTCCCTCGCTTTTTAATGGTGATGATTTGCGTTTTCTTTGCTCTCTCCGGGATAAACGCGCAACCACAATTTTCTGTTTCTCCGCAATCACTTTCCTTCGGCACTCTCTATGCCGGAAATAGCAAAACCGATAGTCTCGTTGTCTCGAACACCGGTAATTTCTCGCTCGATGTTTATGCTATAACTTCCTCGAAACCGAACTTTGCGGTTGCACCATCGGAAGATATTACCATTCCCGCCTTCCAAAATCTTAAGATAACAATTGCCTACTCGCCGGTTGTCCGGGGAACAGATACTGCGTTCATTCGGTTCACACACAACGCAACCGGCTCTCCCGATTCCATTATGGTATGCGGTACTGCCATTGACCCGCAAATATCGTTAAGCGCTGATACGCTTGAGATGGGCGAAACATATTTGTGGATGTCCGATTTTGATAGTGTCGTTGTCTCGAATCCCAGTTTGGATACGCTCAAGATAACTACGGTTACAAGTAATAGCCCGTTGTTCACCGTTCTACCTTTAAATTACACACTCCCACCACAAACCCAAAAAGTGTTTTATATTGACTTTGTTCCTCAATTACCTGCAGGAGAAAAAAGTGCAATTATTACTTTTTATAATAATACATTTTCCGGACAGGTTTATTTAAACGTACGCGGCAGAGTTCTGAACCCCGTTTTCACCGCGAATACCTCCATCCTCAATTTTGATACGCTTCCTTATCGGACAAGTAAAACAAAATCTTTTACTGTTACCAACACAGGCGGGTCGCTGCTTATTCTCGAATCGGTTTACGTAATACACGATGATTTTTCTATTGCGACAACCGGAAGTGATTCGCTCTATCCAAACGACACGAAAACTTTTACCATCACACTAACGCCCACAACAACAGGCGCAGACAGTACTGAACTCATTTTTTTCCATAATGCATTAACCAGCGCCGATACCGTTTTGCTTGTGGGATTTACTATTGATACTCTTCGTTACCGTTCATTCGATGCGAATCTCCTGGCTTTAGATAAGGATAACAAGGGGGCTGCGGGGCGGGCTGTTCTGCCGAAACCGGATAGAGCAAAGTTTACGTATGAGATTGTCAATATCTTACCGCAGGCAGCAGTTCTCAACATTGACTTCACTCTGTTTCTCGATACCGCAAGATATACGAAACCTTTTACTTTTCCCCCATCTCAGGTTTCTTTAAGAGATACTTCAAAAAAAATTACTTCGAAATGGACTGTCATTTTCGATTCTCCGCTTGACTCCGGGGCAACTGTAACCATCACTGCTTGGGCGCGAAAAGCGGGAGTGGCAAAGATTAAAAAACATAGTTGGAGGAAGGCATCCGCAGAAGTTGCGGGAAAAAGAATTACGCAGCCACCAAAAACGAATATTCTCGGTTTACCTCTTCCCAATAGAATTAATGTACTAACCGAAGTTTTTTTGAAAAAAGGATTCGATAGTCCGGAAGGGTTGCTGGTTGGCGTGAAACGAACGGACAGTTCTTCCCACTATGGCTGGGCGCTTTTCCGCGATAAAAAGCAAGCGCTTATTACGTTAGGAAAAAGTCTCGATAAAATCCATAATGGTTCCCCCCGCGGATTTGACCGTATGGATCCCGGAAAGAAAGCCCCGCTTGTCGGAGAAAAAAATGTTATCCTCCGAAGATTGCAAAACAACCGTCTGCTCACAAATATGATGGCATTAAAACTCAACATTGCCGCAAGTGATTTAGGAATAACTCCTGTAGATTTTGGCGAACTTACTTACAACGACGGAACAGATAACCCGCTCGTTAACGGAAAAACTATTCGGAAGATTGCATCGCTCGCCGACACAATGATGATGGGGTACTACGCTCTTGACGTTGCAAGCGGAACCCGAAAGCATTTTTTTGCCGACTCTTCTGTTTTCAAAAATTTGGACTCTACGATTGATAACATAAACAACGCCTTTGAAGGACCAATAGATACCAATAGTTTTTCCAAAACCCTTCGCATTAAGGGAACTCGTGGATTAGCAGAGATTCCCTATCTCCGTCCCGCAACCACCACTTCGACCCGAAGAACAAGCGGCGAACAAAACGCAACGCATCCCCCAACCTTTATGCTGCGCCAAAACTTTCCGAATCCATTTAATCCGATGACGACTATTCGTTTTCAGATTTCGGCTACGAGTATTGTAACGCTGAAAATTTATAACATTCTCGGACAAGATGTTGCAACACTTCTCAACAAAAGTGAGTTGGAGGAAGGCGAGCACGAAGTTGAATTTGACGCTTCAATTCTTCCAAGCGGGGTTTATTACTATCGTATTACTGCCGCCTCTATTGATGATGAAAGAACGTATATCGCCGTAAAGAAAATGGTATTGATGAGGTAATTTCTTTATAAATGAAAGCCCGAAAATCTTTTTCTTTTCTATAAAATCGAATTTTCGCTCACCTGTGTCGGATATTTGCCACCCGCAATATTCTCTGACCAAACTCTGATTACGAAAAATTAGAGGAGGTAATCCACATTACCAAATGTCAAATTCAAAATGAAGCCCAAACAATTCATCGTGTACGTCGAACAGCATCGCTATGGTTTTCTTGCATACTGTCCTGGTTTGGGATGTAAGGCGCGCGGACAGACGGAACAAGAAGCGATAGATAATCTGCAAATCGAAATCGCCGCATTTGAATCTCCTCGCGACGCAAAGAAACCAACAAAAAAAAATAATTCCTTGCCCGCGTAACCACATTGCACTTTCAATCCGAAATAGAAAAGTTTTTCCTTCCGAGAAATCTTACCGATGATGCAAAAATTTATTTACGGCGACATTCAAAACGGTTTTTGTATCTGCTCAACACGATAAAAGAGTTGCGAACAAACTTTCCGCAGAAATCAATCCGTCTCTGCGATGTGGGTCCTTCATTCTTTACCGAACTTCTTTCAGAAAATTTTCCAAGCGACACAATCCTCTCCATCGGTTACGAGCACAAACAAAGCAGGGGTGGACATTTGCTCGACGATGTTCGTTTCGACAAAAATAATTTTGTTCACTTCGATTTGAATGAAACTCAACACCGCCAAAAGTGGCTCACAATTCCTCCGTGCGAAATAATTATTCTTGCAGAAGTCATCGAGCATTTGCACGTTGCGCCAACATTGGTTTTGAAATTTTTACACTCGCTCCTCAGTGAAAATGGCTTTCTTATCATTCAAACTCCCAACGCAACATCAACGTTGAAACGGTTGTTGTTACTTTTTGGAAGAAATCCGTACGAAATGCTCCGCGAGAACGCAGAAAACCCGGGACATTTTCGCGAGTACACAACAAAAGAACTTTGCGCAATCGGTCAATCGTGCGGTCTCCGTGTTGTAAAATGCGAAAGTAAAAATTATTTCAACCGCTTATATCCAATCGAAAAAGTGTACGGCATTGTGCAAAGCATAGTTCCATCCTCGATGAGAGAGGGAATAACGTTGGTTTTGCAAAAAGTGAATTAATGCCCACTTTGAATAAATCCAAATAACAAATTTCAAATGACAAATAAATTCTAAATTACAAGAGATACGTTTTGAATTTTGTTTTTGAGTTTTGTTTGTTATTTGGATTTTGCTATTTGTAATTTACTACTGTGATACTGCATTGCAAATAAGTATATTTTCCCGCCAAAAATATTTCCTGTGAATCATACGCGACTTTTTTTTATCGTTTGCCTCTTTCTCGAACTGCCGTGCGCTGCGTTTGCGTTGATGCTTTCTCCTTCCGACTCTACCAAACCACAAGATTCAACCATAACATTCGCTCCTCTCGAACTCGGCTCACTTGAAAACGATTCTTCAACGATTGTCATCACATCGCAAGAACTCCCTTGGATGGATTACCGTTCGCTCGGAGATATTCTTGCCACACTACCCGGATTTTTTTACAATGATTTAGGAAGCGTTGGACAACCGAGTCGATTAACCTATCGCGGAATGAGTGCGAATAACATTGGTGTATTTATTGACGGACGACCGATGAACGAACCGCTTACGGGAATTGCTGATTTGAATTTTATTCCAACGGAAATGATTGAACGCATTGAAATTATTCCTGCGCCCCGCTCGTTTTTGTACGGAATGAATTCCAACGCAGTTGCAATTAATATTGTTACAAAATCGTTCAATTCCAACCTTCCGTATTCGCGTATTAAGTACACCGAAGGAGCGTACGAAGAGGGTTTGTTCGATGGAATCATCGCGCACAACCTTTCGCAGAATATGAATTTGAGTGTTGGCGTTCAGCGAAGAACTACCGATGGACGATATGAGAATTCCTTTGATGACGAATGGGGTGTTCGTTCAAAACTGCGATGGAATGTGTCGGAAAAATTTCAGTTGCAACTTTCACAATTATACAACAAACAGAAAGTTGGATGGTTCGGTGGAATTCGTTCCCTTGATATTTATGACCCAAACTTTGCTGTCGTAGAACAATTATACTCGAAATATTATAATACTCAATGGAGCTGGCAATTAAATGGAGTGGGAAATTTTTTAGGCGATTCAATTCAAACAAGTTCTATTTCTTTCTATGCATCTAATTTGAATTTTGAATACATTGACACACCATTCAATTCTCATTACAATTCTATTTGGAGTGGTGTGTCGGTTTTACAAAAGTTAAATATTCAAGATGTAGTGTTTACAATTGGTAGCGATATTGAAAAAAAACAGTCATATAGAACACGTAGTTGGCTTCGTCCTTTTGCTGTTGAAAAAGTATATGCAAGTTTATACGGAAATATTGAAGCGAAACCTGTAAAAGAAATTTCATTGAACATTTGTGCAAAATTTGAAGACTATTCAATCATCAATAATTTTGCATATAGTGGTGAGGTAATTTACAAACCGGTTTCGGAGTTAGAATTCAATGCATATTTTTCAAAAAGTTATTACCTATCCAACCTGATTTCATTTTCATCTGGAAACATAAACCCAAGTAATTTATCTAACCATCAATTCGGAGCTGGAGTTAATTTGCATCTGAATCAACGATTACACATTTCTCTTCTGATGCATAATTTTCAAATGCCAGAACACCATCGGCGTTATTGGGGGAATCGATTTAGCGTATTTGTTTCCCACTGTTCTTATTCGTTTGATAAGTTTACGCTTGAAACATCACTTAATACAATTTCGGAATATTATTATTTAGGAATAGTTCCTCCTGTCTTTGGAAGCAGTAGCGTATTCTATAACTCATTATTTTTTGGCGACCATCTTCCCATGAAGCTAGGAATTCAAGGAAATTATTTTAGTTTTAATAAAATTTTTGAAACGAGGAGTTTAATTGGCTCATACAACTTTCTCTTCTTCGCAAATCTTGGCGATGCGGTTGTGCATTTTACGATTGAAAATATTTTGAACACGAAATATTACGTTGTTCCGTTTTACCCGATGCCCGATAGAAATTTGCGCTTGGGAGTTACGTGGGAGTTTCTGAACTAATTTTTGATTTTAGATTGAAGATTTTTGATTTGAAAATTCTAATTCTTGCTACGCTTGAATTCCATTTCGCATATCACACTAATGACAAATGAATAATTACCAATGACGATTACCATTTTCGGCAACGCGCGCTGCATTCCAAATTCTGAAGAATACGAAACCGCATTTCAACTTGGAAAAGAACTTGCGAAAAACAACTTCACAATTTGCAACGGCGGTTACGGTGGAATAATGGAAGCATCAGCAAAAGGCGCGAAAGAAAGCCGTGGAAAAACTATCGGCGTTGTTACGTCCGTTTTCTCCCGCGAACCAAACCCGTTTCTCGACGAAATAATCGTAAAGACAAATTTGATTGAGCGAATGATGAAACTCATTGAATTGGCTGACGCGTACATTGTCCTCCCCGGCGGAACGGGAACACTGCTCGAATTCGCCGCCGTGTGGGAATTTGTTCACAAACAATTAATGAAAGAAAAACCAATTGTCGTTTTGGGAAATTTCTGGATGCCGGTCATTGACTTGTTCAAAAATTCTCCTGCATTTTTTGATGATGGAACGATTACAAAGTATATTTGTGCCCCAAAAACAATCGAGGAGTGTTTAACGATACTTATTAATTCTCAAACTCATTAATCAAATACTATGAACCTTTTTAATGCTCTCTCTTCAAAAAAATTTCTTTTCAGAAATTCCTTTTTTCTCTTTTCTTTTTTTGCACTCTCGGTATATGTTTACTCGAGCGCAAGCGGCGTAACGGGGCGAACAAGAAAAACCTCGACCGAGGGTTGCAGTTGCCATGGAATGTCTCCCACGACCGGCGTTGCTGTTACAATCCTCGGTCCCGATACGCTCTTCGCTAATCAAACAGCAACGTACAGAGTAACAATTTCAGGCGGACCGGGAATCAAAGGCGGGACAGATATCGCCGCTTCGAATGGTACATTATCGGCTGTTTCCTCCTCCCTGAAAAAAGTCGGCACGGAACTCACTCATCGTTCTGCAACTAATTTTTCCATGGGTGCGCTCTCGTTTGAATTTTCCTACACCGCTCCCTCTACTCCGGGAACACAAACATTATACGCAACCGGCAACAGCGTGAACGGGAACGGAAACAATAGCGGCGACCAGTGGAATTGGGCTCCCAATAAAACTCTCACTGTTGTTTCCCTTACCAGTATTGAAGAAAATAATACGGGAAAACCTCTCCGGTTTGAACTTGCACAGAATTTTCCTAATCCATTTAATCCGGCAACCGTTATTCGATATTCCCTATTGGATAACAGCAACATTTCGTTGAAGGTTTATGATGTTCGTGGCACAGAAATTGCTACACTTGTTGAGGGATTTAAGGAGGCAGGGGAATATAGAATTGATTTTCACGCCGACGAATTATCAAGCGGCGTATATTTATACACTTTCCGTGCAGAAAATTTTATCGAAACACGGAAAATGTTTTTTTCGAAATAACGAACTGTTACCTCAATATCTTTTTATTTCAAACTATTTTTTAACATCCACTTTTGGAGGCAAATATGATTAATCCTCAATCAATCAAAAACACAGAACTTCTTCGTTTTGTCGAGGAAGCAAAACAACTTTGTAAACCGGAAAACATTCATTGGTGCGATGGCTCCAATGAGGAATATAATTCGCTCTGCGAGCAACTTGTAGCATCCGGAACATTTATCAAACTGAACGAAAAAATACGCCCGAATAGTTTTCTCGCCCGTTCGGATGTCGGCGATGTTGCGAGAGTAGAAGACAGAACGTTCATTTGTTCTGTTCGTAAACAAGACGCGGGACCCACGAACAATTGGATGCATCCGAAAGAAATGAAAGAAACGCTTTCAAAACTTTTCGATGGATGTATGAAAGGGCGAACGCTCTACGTTATTCCGTTCAGTATGGGACCGCTCGGCTCGAACATTTCGCACATCGGCGTGCAACTTACCGATTCGCCGTATGTTGTCGTCAGCATGAAAATAATGACGCGCATGGGAAAAAAAGTTCTCGATGTTCTCGGCAACGGCGAGTTTGTGCATTGTCTTCATTCGGTTGGAATGCCTTTGAATGCTGGACAAAAAGATGTTTCGTGGCCTTGCAATAAAGAAAATAAATACATTGTTCACTTTCCCGAAGAGCGTTCGATTTGGTCGTATGGAAGCGGCTATGGCGGAAATGCGCTTCTCGGAAAAAAATGTTTTGCGCTTCGTATCGCATCAACAATGGCGCGGGATGAAGGTTGGCTTGCAGAACATATGTTGATTCTTGGCGTTGAATCTCCGGAAAAAGAAAAAACGTATATCGCGGCTGCATTTCCAAGCGCCTGCGGAAAAACAAATTTCGCAATGATTATTCCTCCGAAAGAATTTGGCAATTGGAAAGTTACAACAGTCGGCGATGATATTGCGTGGATAAAACCGGGCGCGGATGGAAAGTTGTACGCAATCAATCCCGAAGCGGGATATTTTGGCGTTGCTCCGGGAACATCATATAAATCAAATCCCAATGCGATGGAGTGCATAAAGGCAAATACAATTTTTACAAACGTAGGACTCACTCCCGACGGCGATGTGTGGTGGGAGGGGATGACTGACGAACCTCCGTCAAAACTTATTGATTGGCAAGGAAAAGAATGGACTCCCGATTGCGGAAGAGTTGCATCGCACGCAAATGCAAGATTCACGACGCCCGCAAATCAAAATCCGATTATAGATTCTGAGTGGGAAAATCCGAAAGGTGTACCGATTTCTGCTTTTATTTTTGGCGGAAGAAGAAGTTCAACGGTTCCGCTTGTGTGTCAATCGGTGAATTGGAATTTCGGCGTGTATATGGCGGCGACGATGGGTTCGGAAATGACTGCAGCCGCCGCGGGAACAATCGGACAAGTGCGTCGCGATCCGTTTGCAATGCTTCCATTTTGCGGATATCATATGGCGGATTATTTCAATCATTGGTTACAGTTTGGAAGAAATCTTCCGAATCCCCCGCGAATTTTTTCCGTGAACTGGTTCCGCAAAGATGAAAACGGAAAATTTGTGTGGCCCGGGTACGGAGAAAATATGCGCGTGTTGAAATGGATTGTTGACCGCGTTCACGGAAGAGGATTCGCGATTGAAAGTCCGCTTGGTTGGATGCCGAAATACGAAGACATCAATTGGGATGGTTTAGATTTCCCGAAAGAGAAATTTGACAAAGTAATGTCAGTGAATACAGAAGCGTGGAAAAATGAATTACTTCTACAAGAAGAACTCTTTTCAAAACTTTACGACAAACTTCCGAAAGAATTTATTTTTATGCGCGAGTTGATTCTTTCCTCACTTTGGCGTTCTCCGAGTGAATGGAAAATGGCGAGTGAGTAGAAAACGAAAACGGCAATTCAGAAATGTGTTGCCGTTTTTTTGTTGTGTTATAAGAACAATTATTATACGAGAAATAAAAATACGAAGGAAAATATATGGATGACTTTTCAATTCGAGAATTTTTAACAAAGTTGTTTAATGACGAGGAGGGTAATGAAATAGAAAGAGTGTCGAAAAATATTGCGTGTCCGACTTTACCACCAGAGGTCTACAAAGCAGGATTCAGAAAAAAAATAAGTGAAGACGCAGATAAAACACTTCCAGAGAATACGGATAATAAACTTTATAAGATTTTGAAACACTATGAAAATGAGTTGAAGGAAAATCACTTAAATATAATCGACTTCAAAGAGGAAGGATTCATATATGAAACTATAACTAGCGCTATTCTTTGTTTGTTATTAGAAATTTCAAATAACGGTTCGATTACAGCAGTTAAAGATTTACAAGATGATTTAGAGAAAAGTTTAACTCTCCTCTCAAAATTGCCTCGTAAAAAAAGAATGGAAAACGCAGTAAACGAAATACAATTTTTAGAAAATGAGCGAGTCGATATTTTAGAAACGATAGGTCTACTTTTTGAAAAACAAGTTGACAAAAGAGAAAGAGTTGTAGATGCCATAAGGAGAATAAAGCAAAGAGAGCAAGAACTCAAAGATAATTTTCAACGAATAAATTATTTCTTGAAGATCTATGGTGAACTACTATCCAAAAAGACTCAACGCCAAAAGTATACAAAGTTTATTCAACACCATATCGCGTTTTGTATTTTATATTTTGAGGCAATTATAGAGGAGCACAAAACACGTTTTCCAAAAGTAAACATTATTCTTCCGTTTCCATCATCTCGCGACAAGAAGGGTTCAGGAACGGAAAAAAGTTTTAAAAACAACGGGAAGTTACCTAGTAGATGTAACAACATCAAATTATTTAATGGTGAATGGGCAAGAAGAATAATAAGGCTAAGGAAATGACAAACTATAAAGCATTCATGAGGATTATTCTATATCTGGTGTTCAACAAACCAAAATTTTTTTCTAACCAATTGTAAATTCATGTTCGCGGAAATAGTAAATATATTTCGCACGCATTCTTTTGCAAATTTATATGTTAAACTAATTTCGATAAACTAAATGAATAAAAAACTTCTTGAAACAATCCAAACAATCCTCGAACGCTTTAACAAGTTAGTAAAGGATGAAGAAGAACCTGCGTTGCAAATTTATTTTGAAGGTTCTGATGACCCTTATACTTTTGATAGCGATGAGTATATGTTTTTATCCGAAGACGGTGAATTCATTTACTCACAGGCAAACGATGAGGGTGAAGAAATATGTGATGTCGTGCTTACTAAAAACATCGAAGCAATATTGCTTTGGCCAAACGAATAAATATAGGAGAATAATATGAAAAGCAAACTTATCAAAGGCACGAGGACTAAAGTGCAGTCTGTCAAAAATAACTTTTGGCAAAAGATGAAAGAAACTCCAAGTCGTTTATATGGTGATGCCGTTGCGCTTTACCGCTATATGAAAGATCCGGATGTTTTCTGGGCAAGAAAAGCAATTGCCGTTGGTGCGCTTACCTATTTAATTAGTCCGGTTGACGCAATTCCTGATGTTATACCGTTTATAGGATATACTGACGATGCTGCAATTATTGCCGCAGCTGTGAATTACTTATGGTACGAACTTGAAGATTACTATGATTGAAACTTGAAATCTAAAAACCCGCGAGGCAACATAACGTGCAAAAAATGTGGCGATATGTTGCCTCTGCGGAAATTTTATCAACTTTAACTGAATTACAATTATGGGAATACTAAAATCGTTTGGTAAAATCCTTGCTGGCGGTCAACGTCAGAAAGGAGAACATTTGTCAGATTATAACAGCCGCGCTCACGGTGCATACAAACACGATTGGTGCATCGAGAAAAAACAAACAGGAAACTGGTTGTCCAAAGAAGATTACAAGCGCAAAACTGGAAGACCGGGAAGAAAAGACCCGTATTGAAAACAAGAAATCCGCGGGGCAACATAACGCGCAAAAAAATATGCCGCGATATGTTGCCTCTGCGGAAATTTAATTAATTACAACTATTTTACACACTATGAAAAATCATTGCATTGAAAAGGCTCGTGATATTTTTGGTATTCCACCAAAACCATAACGAACAAAAAGCCAAAAGAAAACAGCGATGCAAAACTTGTATCGCTGTTTTCTTTAAAAGTCAAATTAAATAGTCTACAAAGGATTTTTGAAAATGAAAGAAAAATTATTGCTGAATTGGAAATATATTTTCGTTGGCTTTGTTAGTACCATTGTAATTTTTTTGCTAACAATCAGAATCTTTCCGACAAGTATTTCTATCAATGGTTTAGAAATAAAATCGAATGAAATCGCACAGAAGAAAACTATATATGAATCAGTAAAAGAATATTTTGGTAAGAAAAAATGGGTGAACAACCTCAGCGAGAAAAATGATGAATTCGCGTTCATAATTGAAGGTGTAAACGGCGATTTTATGTTTTTGTTTATTACAGACGAATCAGAGAGAGAAGTAAGTTTGTACTCGGTTACCGGGGGAAGGGTACTGAAAGAAAAATACCGTGAACTTTCTGAATTGCTCTGTATTGAAAATTTTAACCGAGGGGTTGGAAGTTTCGGGATAGATACTGCCAATGAGAGTGTTACATATTCTAACAGTCTCCGCGTTGGGAACGAACCGTTAACGTTAAATTTAATTGATTGTCTTGTCTCAGATAACATCCAACAGTTTGATAGTTTTCTTCCAAATTTGAAAAATTACATTGTCCCAAACGAGACAGATAGTAGTAAAGAAACTGATATCAAGAAAATTCCAATAGAAAACTTTTTGTATTTGTCAATTTGAGCACCATGGGAAAAAAATAAAAACGGCGATTGAAATAAACTCGGTCGCCGTTTTTTGTTTCAATGTAGAGTTGGTATTTTCTCGCAAGAAAAATTATAATATTATGACTCTCAACGTATCACTTCCAACCGTTTCTGACCTCACCGAATCAGAAATAAAAATCATTTTAGCCGGAGAACTTTACGAACGCGAAAAACTTAGTTTAGGACAAGCCGCAGAATTGGCTGGTTTAAGCAAACGTGCGTTCATCGAAATCGTCGGCAAATATGGTTTTTCCATTTTCAGTAAATCACTTGACGATTTGAAATCAGATATCGAGAATGCGTGAAGTCGTAATTTCCGATACAAGTTGTTTAATTGTTTTGAGGAAAATCGGAAGGTTAGAATTGTTACGACAATGTTATGAGGAAATTATTATCACAGAAGAAATTGCTCGTGAGTTTAAAGAACAATTACCATCTTGGATAGTTGTAGAGCAACCAAAAGATGCAACGCTTCAAAAAGTTCTCGAACAAATGTTAGGCAAAGGAGAATCAAGCGCGATTGCATTAGCATTTGAAAAAGAAAAACCGTTACTGATTCTCGACGATTTACGAGCGAGAAAAATTGCAAAGAGTATGAATTTACAAATAACGGGAACATTGGGAGTTCTTGTAAAAGCAAAAGAGAAAGGATTTATCAAAAAGATAAAACCCGTACTTGAAGAATTACAACAAACGAATTTTCGAGCATCCGATTTTGTGATTGAAAATATTCTTGAAGTTTGCGGCGAGTGAGTAGAAATTCTCTTATTGATAAAACAGCGATTGAAAAAACTCAATCGCTGTTTTTGTTTTCAGGAAGAAGGAATATATTCACGCCGAAATAATTTCATTCACTAATCTTTTTTTTACATTTATGAAAAAAACTATTCTTGCCGCCGTGCTTGGCGGTGTAACATTATTTATCTGGGGATTTTTATCGTGGGCAGTGTTGGATTTACACGGCGGAACAATGCGCGGACTTTCCAACGAAGATGAAGTTCGTGCATTTATGAAATCGAACTTTCCTCAGTCGAGCGTGTATATCATTCCGAAAACGATGGATGGAAGCGAAGCAACAATGAAAAAATATCAAGAGGGACCCATTGCAACCGTTATTTATCAGGCAGAAGGACAAAACCCAGCAATGCCTTCGCAAATGGTGATTGGTTTGCTCACCAATATTTTATTTGCGTGGCTTGCGGCGTGGTTTCTTTCGCGCAGCACAGCATTTGCGGAATCGTATTTCTCACGCGTTACGTTTGTTGGAATGTTGGGAATCTTCACCGCATTTTTTCAGCACATCACGAATTGGAATTGGATGGCATATCCGACCGATTATTCTGTCGTAATGATCGCGGATAATATTCTCGCGATGTTTCTTGCGGGGCTTGTGATTGCGGTGTTTGTGAAACCGGACACAGCGTCGTAGAGGTTTGAGGTTAGTGGTTTGCGGTTTGAGAAATTTATGTTTACTCAAACCCCTAACCCCTCCGAAAGGAGTCCTTTGGACAAACCTCCAACCCATTTCAAATGAATTCAAAATTAGTTTACAAAGTCGTTCTTCCGAAAAACTCGAAAGCAGAAAAACACCCAACCATTCTTTTTCTCCACGGAAGAGGTGCGGATGAAAATGATTTGCTCGGACTTTCGGAATATTTTGACGAGAGTTTTCCCAAAGGGATGGCTTCGCCATTATATATTTCCGTCCGCGCGCCATTTAGGTTTGAATATGGCGGATTCACATGGTACGATATTCTCGAAGCAGGAAAACCCGATGATAAAATGTTTCCCGAAAGTTGTAACGCGCTTTCCGATTTCTTTGATGAAATGTCCAAAGGACTCCTTGCGGAGATAAAAGAATTTCCGATTGATGAAAAGAAAATTTTCTTACTCGGATTTTCGATGGGAACGGTGATGGCGTATTCGCTTGCATTAACACGACCGAATGAAATTGCCGGCGTAATTGCAAACAGCGGTTACATTGCCGAAGGAACGCATTTGAATTATGAATGGGAAAAAATATCAAACGATAATTCTCCATCATTTTTTGTAACACACGGATTATATGACCCGGTTCTTCCCGTTTCATTTGGAAGACGAGCAAAACAACTTCTCGAACAATACAATGCTAAACTCGAATACAAAGAATATCCGATGGAACATCAGATTTCGGAAGAGAGTTTGGGAGACGTTGCGAATTGGTTGAAGAAACAAATGTTATTTCGTGAAGCGTAAGCAAAGTTAATATATTTCAAACACAATAAAGAAAAACACTATGATGACAGTAACGATTCCTAAAAAAGAATACGAAGTTTTGGTTGAGGCAAAACTTCGATATGAATATCTTCGACAAATTATGGAAGGAGATATTTTTTCTCCCCCGCCGACAAAATATGTTGACGAAATTGTTTCCGCGTTGAGCAAGACGAAGAAATACAATAAAAAATTTCTGAATAGTTTGAAAAAAGGATTATCCCGTTCTTCTTATTTTGCTGAATGAAAATACTTCCACTTCATCCGGAAATTCAACGGTATATTACTCTGCACAATCTCAAAGAAAAATTTGAGAAACAAAGTTCGCTGTTTGAACAAAATCCGTTTCATCCAAGTCTTCACACGGAATTACTTGAACCAAAGGAAATGAGGATTTGGAGTTTTCGTGTTGACAAAAAATTCCGCGCGATCTTTATTTTCAGAAATAAGGAAGCGATTGAAATACTTGATGTGAATAACCATTACCAATAATTTTATATAAATGGAACATCAGATTTCGGAAGAGGGTTTGGGAGATGTTGGGGAGTGGTTCAACAACAAAACCTAATTTCTCGCAAAGACGCGAAGTCGCAATAAATTCCTTTGTGGTCTTTGCGGCTTTGCGTGAAAAATAAATATTCAAACAATCTATATAGAAAACCAAACAGGTTAAATAAAAACCTCCCAATGATTCTGGAACAATAATTAATCGCCACAATTTTTCTCAACTACTTTCTACTCACAAACTCAAATACTCACTATGAAACTCTTTCTCATCTTCGCGCTCCCCGTTACAATGTTCTCGCTTGTTTATCTTGGTATAAACGGCGTAGACAGTAAAGAACAAAAAGTAAATAAAGACATCGCAGAATTTTTGAATATGTATAACACGATGTATCCGAAACTCTACGCAATTTCTTCCGAATCGGATTGGAAAGCGTCAACAGATGTTACGGATGAACACACGGGACAGCAAGTCGGCGCAAACGGTGTGCTTGCCGCTTTTCAAGGAAGCGAATACGTGATTAACAAATGCAAACAGTTTTTAAAAGACAAAGATAAACTCGATGCAATCACGCGCAAACAACTCGAAACAATTTTACGCAGCGCGGCAAGTTATCCCGGAACAATTCCTGATGTTGTTGCGGCGCGTGTTGAAGCGGAGTCAAAGCAAAGCGCAGTGCTGAACAGTTTTGAATTTCATTTCGAACAAAAAAATGAACCGGTAAAAATTGTAACGCCGAATCAACTCGATGATATTCTTTCTTCGTCCACGGATTTGAATATGCGAAAACACGCGTGGGAAGTTTCCAAACAAACCGGCGCAGCGTTGAAACCGGGACTTCTCACATTGCAAACAATTCGCAATCGTGTTGCAACGGAGATGGGTTACAAATCTTTTTTCGATTTGCAAGTCAGCGGTTATGAAATGTCCGTTCCCGAAATGATGACAACGATGAAACAATTTAACCGTGAATTGAAACCGCTCTACGAACAACTTCATTGCTGGACAAAAAATAAACTTGCAGAAAAATATCATCAGCCGGTTCCGAAAAAAATTCCCGCGCATTGGTTGGGAAATCGTTGGAGTCAAGCGTGGCCCGGCATTGTGGAAGGTGTTGATTTGAATGCAATGTTCAAGGACAAAAAGCCGGAATGGTTTATTCAGCAAGCAGAAAAATTTTATACTTCGATTGGAATGCAATCTCTGCCAAAAACATTTTGGGAAAAATCCGATTTGTATGAACTTCCCGCCGATGCAAAGCGAAAGAAAAACACGCACGCATCGGCTTGGCATATTGATTTGCAAAACGATGTGCGCTCGCTGATGAGCGTGAAACCGGATTACGATTGGTTTGAAACAACGCATCACGAACTCGGACATATTTATTATTACATCGCGTATTCAACTCCCGAAGTTCCGATTCCGTTACGCGAAGGAGCGAACCGCGCGTTTCACGAAGCGATTGGCGATTTGATTGGCATTGCCGCGCGTCAACCAAAATATTTAAAAGAAATCGGTGTGATGGCGAATGATGCAACAATTGACCAAACACAATATTTACTGAATGAAGCGCTTGATAATGCGGTGGTGTTTATTCCGTGGAGCGCGGGAGTGATGACGCATTGGGAACACGATTTTTACGAAACGAAATTGCCCGCAGATAAACTCAACGAGCGTTGGTGGAATTACGTTGGCGAATTTCAGGGAGTGGAAGCACCGGAAAAACGCGGAGAAGAATTTTGCGATGCGGCGACAAAAACGCATATCAACGATGACCCCGCGCAGTATTACGATTATGCGATGGCGTTCATCATCAAATATCAGTTGCATATGTACATTGCGAAAAATATATTGCACGAAGACCCGCACAACTGCAATTACTACGGCAACAAACAAGTCGGCGAATGGCTGATGAGTATTTTAAAACTCGGTGCAACGCGTGATTGGCGTGAAGTGATAAAAGAAAAAACCGGCGAACCGGTTTCCTCCAAAGCAATGCTCGAATATTTTTCTCCGATTATGGATTATTTGAAGGAACAGAATAAAGGGAAGGAAGTGGGTTGGGAGTGAAAAAAAATATTAGGTTGAAAAATTACTTATTATGAATAACCCCGAGTCTTCGCTAAACATAAAGTGGGAAGGACCTTTTTCTTTATTTGAAAATCAGGATTGCGAATCAATATTTTCTTCTGATAAGTTAAAATCACCAGGGTTGTACTTGTGGACTATACCTTATAATGATTCCTATTTAGTAAATTACGTTGGAATAAGTGCAACATCTATTCTAGATAGACTTGAAACGCATATTGTACATTATTTATCAGGACGATATACAATCTATGATCCAGAGAAATTCCAAAACGGGATTAAGGAACGTATCTATTGTCCAAGTGGACGTGTTAGAGATTTTCTAAATAATAATTTACCGTTATCTCAAATAATTTTTCCTCTATTAAAAACGTTCAAACTATTAATTGCCCCAGTCGAACAAGAAAAAAGAATTTTAGAAAGAATAGAGTCTTCTATTATAAAAATACTTCGTAAAGATAACGTGGCTTGTGGCTTCCTTGATAATCAACGAATAATTGCGAGTCTATGGAGAGAGGAAAAAGAAATTTCAGTAACTGTAGAATACAATGCGTTGAAAACCTTCGGGTTTACCGAAACAAAAATAACAGTATAGAGCGTGTCGGTGAAATCTCTCTTCTCCACCCAATCCCATCTCTACGCGCAGTTTCGTCCTTCGTATTCCAAAGAGTTGTTTGAGTTCCTTGCTCATTATTCGCAATTGCTTTCTGAAATAAAAAACGGATGCAGAATAAATTTCCACATCCGTTGAAGGAACAAACGCGCTTCACAAAACTTCTAACTGGGAATCTCTATTGCTACTAAATTTACCTGGTCGGAAGATTTCTTTTTTACGCGGAGCAGTATCGAATCTCCTTTTCTTTTCGAGAGAACGTTCTCGAGGTCCGAAGGAGAATAAATTTCCTGACCATCCGCTTCCAAGATAACATCTTCCCGTTCCAATGCGCGTTTCGATGCTTCGCTCATTGGGTCAATCCCTGTTATTTTTACTCCCTTTTCAATATCGAGGTCGCGCTTTTCTTTTGCGGTGAGCCCTTTCACCGTCAAGCCCAACTTATCAAACGTTGCCGTCGAGGGAGAATCTTCTTCCGGACGCTTTTCTTCCTTCGATTTTGAATCATCGGAACTCAACGATTCACTCGGACGTGATTTGAGTTTTACTTTTTTCTCCATTTCTTTTTTGTTGCGGAAAATTTTCAACGTAACGATGTCTCCCGGATGATGACTTGCAATTTGCGTTTGTAATTCGTTTGCCGCATTCACCTCTACCCCGTTCACCGAAAGAATGACGTCGCCTTGTTTGAGTTCTGCATCGTCGCCCGCGCTTCCTTCGTTTACCGATTGAATAAGAACGCCGCGTACTTTATCCAAACCAACCGCTTTCGCGTACGTTTCGTCCATCGTTTGAATTTGCACACCGATATACCCGCGTAAAACCTTTCCGTGACGAATAACATCTTCCGTTACCGACTTCATCAAATTCGACGGAATAGCAAACCCATATCCCTGATAACGCGCGTTTGTTGTTGCAATCGCCGCGTTTATTCCTATCACTTCGCCGCGTAAGTTTACCAATGCGCCGCCGCTGTTGCCGGGATTAATTGCGGCATCCGTTTGAATAAAATTTTCAATTGCATACCCTCCCGCATCACGAATTACTCCAAGATTTCCGCGCCCAATTGCGCTGATAATCCCCGCGGTAACGGTTGAAGTCAAACCGAGCGGATTTCCGATGGCAAGCACCCATTCGCCCACCTCAACGGAATCGGAATTTCCAAAGGAGGCAACAGGCAAATCTTTACTATCAATTTTTATTACGGCTAAATCCGTTGAAGGATCTGTGCCAACGTGTTTTGCTTTGAAACGACGCTTATCGTCGAGCACAACTTCAATTCCGTCGTTATCGGCATCTTCCACAACGTGATTATTCGTAACGATATAACCATCGTTCGTTAAAATTACGCCTGAGCCCGCGCCGACTTGTGGTTGCGGTTGTTGTTCGCGTTGGTTGAAATCAGGTCCGAAGAATTGAAAGAAGTCGTGAAATTTTCCGGTTGGGCTTTCTTTACTTCTGGTGGTAACCGTAATACTCACCACGAAAGGCTTTGCAACTTTTGCTACTTCGGTAAATGCTTTGCTTAAGTCTTGAGCGTTAAAACCGGCGGTAGTAATTGGAGTCGGCGCACCGATATTAACGGTTTCGTCCGGAATCGGGAGCGCGGTCGTTTCCGATTTAAAACCTGAAACTACGACGGCGCCGAAAAGAACGCTGACACAAAATAAAAGAACGGTTGCAAGTAATGATTTTTTTGACATAGGTATTTTCTTAATAAGATTGATAAAATTTTTCGTGTAACATTATTGAGCCATTGCCGAAAATATGCGTTCGCTCTTCAACGGCTTCCATCCCTCGATATGAAATCGAAAATAATTATGCAGAAGTATTTTCAATTCCTTGTGTTCGGAAGCAGAAATGGAAATCGCGGTTGCCGAATGAACGTCGCTTTCTAATAACGCACGCAATAAAGAAAGAGTTTCACGGTTCAACTGTTGAAGAGGTCTATCCACGGAAGAGCATGTGGCGCACAGAATTCCGCCGCGGGCAAGTTCAACGAACGGATTGTGAGAACGATACGATGATTCTTGAATCGGACGGCGACAGAGCGGGCACGTTTCCAGTTGAAAACCAAATCCGAGTTGTTCTGCAAGTTGAAAATGAAACCAAAGCAGCAGTGTTGGTGAGCTGTTTGGATGAGAATTCAATTTCTCCAGAATGCCAAGAAGAAGGTGAAATAACGTTTCATTTTTTTCTTCGTGAGAAGTTTTGTACACGAGCTCAACCAGTGTCAGTGCGGCGGTAAGCACATCAAATTGTTCCGTGAGGGCAGTAAACCGGCGCATTGTTGAACATTCCGAAACGAGTTGAATCTCGCGTGAATTTTTATGGTACAACACCAGCGAAACAACCGAAAGAGGTTCCAATGCGGTTCCATATTTTGCAGATGTTTTACGTACCCCTTTTGCCATTGCCGTGAGTTTACCGAATTCCTTCGTGTAGAACGTAACAATTTTACTTGTGTCGCCATATTTCAACGATTTGAGAACGAGGGCATCGGTCTTAACGATTGTGCTGTGCATACTGTTTATAAAACTGGGGAAAATATACTTCAAGTTCGGGAATGGTAAAAAGAAAGTGGAAAGATGTTGTTCAATGTTGCCTTGACTCGTTTTTTCTGAAGCGGGGTCGGTGGTAATTTTTCTACATTTTATTCTGTTGGAGAACGAAAATGCTTTTCATATTTTCACGGCGAAATTATTTTTTATGGCAACATTCAGTCAACAACAAATTCGCGAATGTTTTCTTGAAACGAAAAATTTCAACGAACTCTTCGATGCGTTTGAAGAAGCGATTCGTCAACGACTGGATGATTTTGAATTATACCGCGCCCTTTTTTGGAATGGTTCACTCCTCCCCGACGAACTCTGTTTGTTCGCGGAAAAACTTGTCGTAGAATTTCCTTCCCTCTCCTATCAAACCTATTTCTTGCTCGCAGCAATCTTCGAAACGACTTACGCTCAAAAAGATAATTATGAACTTGCGTTGCGATATTATCGTAAATCAGCAATAGTGAATCCATCAGAGGTTGCGCCATACCTTGCCATTTGCGATTGTTATGACCCGGTGGTAAACCTTCCTGCGATTGATGAACTTATTGCATTCCTTTTGGACGGATTAGCGTACGTGGACAAACCCAACGTTCTTTTGGAGCGGTTAGTTAAACTTTATGAGCAAAAAGGTGATACGGAAAAAGCGGAGTATTACAAAATGAAGTTGACGGGGTTCTAAGCCAACGTATTGGAAGAAATTTTTTGAATTAATTTTTGCGCCTCTTCGGAAAAGCGGTTTCGGCTATAAAAGAAAAAGCGTTCCCGCGCATTATTTGCCATCCTTTTTCTCGTTTGCTCATCCTTCGCCAACAGAATCGTTTGTTGTTTGAGTTCATCCAGAGCGTTCCACACAAAGCCATTCATTCCTTGCTCGACTATTTCTTTCTGCCCTCCTTTGTTTACTACCAAAGGAACGGCGTATGCAGACATTGCCTCAACAGTGGACATTCCGAAATGTTCTGTCCGTTCAGGAAATTTTTCTTCGTCAACTTCATAGCCGGCTGCATGCCAAAACAAAGAAGCGCGATTGTACCATTCTTTCAGCTTGGCATACGGTTCATTGAGATGAAAAAAAACGGGAAAGCCTGAATTTTCTCTTTGCAATTGTTGCAGCATGGTCATTGTTGTTTCGTCGTTGGCAACACTGCCGACAATATGATATTCCCAACTGCTCAATTCTTTTTTTGCAAGTTCCCGAAAAACTTTTGTGGTAATATCGTACCGTTTTTGATTGTATAGCCCGGCAAAAATTCTTCCAACGCTCAAAATTATTTTTTCCTTTTGTATTCCCTCGACAAAAAAATCATCTATCGGCGGCGCGAGGATAAAACTTTCGACGTTATGGTGACGGAGAAGTGTATCGTGGACAAATTGGGAATTTGTGACCGTTATCCTCTTTTTGTTTCTGCATTCTGAAATAAGGCGTAATCGAAAAATATCTTTAGCCGCGTCTTTAATTTCTCCGGCTAAAATTTTTTCTACAATGAAAGAGGCCGATAGCTCTCCGTATGGTACTTGTAAGAGTTGAATCGTCTGATGAGCATTCGAAACAAACAATTGAAAGTTCGAAAGATTAATAAATGTATCAAATCCTTCGGTTACTTTTTTTATGTCCCGTGTCCCGTTTTTTAAAATAGTGGTTTTTACATTTGTCAGGGATACGTTGAAAAACTGCTGATATCGCGACTTCTCAAAATCGATATCATACACAAGGAGCGTTACCGAAGTTTCAGGAAGTTTCGCGATGGCTTCTGCAAGCACTAAAACATACTTCTCACCCCCGCCCATTGAAGTCAAATATGGAGTAAAAATTGCAAGATTCATCTTTCACAGAAAAGGTTCGTCGTTCCATCAATTTGAGCAATGGAAAATATTTCTTCGTCAACGGCGTGAAAGATTATTTTCTTTTCTTCATCAATAATTGAAAGAGAAAAACCGAGAGCGCGAAGTTCATTCAAGTATTGCTGAGGAGAAAAGCCACCTCGCTCAATCATTTTTGGATAAAATTCGGTGATGAAATTCATTTGGGGATTTGCGGCGAGCGTTTGCTTCATTCCTTGCAGAGCAAACATTTCCGCGCCTTCGATATCGATTTTCAACAGGTCAATTTTACTGTTTTCATTTTGAAAAAACTCATCAACGGAAATTGTTTCAACTTCAACCGATTTCGACTTAATTCCTGAATTAAAAATTTGATGTCCACCAGAAAGGTGTTCATCCATAAAAAGATGCAGGGTTCCTTTTTGGTCAGAAACTGCTTTTTGAATTGCGACTATATTTTTTGCGCTGTTTGCTTCAATATTTTTTTGTAGAAAAGAAAAATTGCTTGGCGCAGGTTCAAAGCAAAACACTTTTCCATTTTCTCCAACACATTTGGACGCAAGTATCGAATAATAACCTATGTTTGCGCCGATATCCACAAAGGTCATTCCGGGTTTGAGAATCGATTTTATTAAATCGGTTTCTGTCGGTTCATAGCGTGTATGCACAAGAAATAATTTTCCTATTGATTCGTCAACTGGGTCAACGAGCAGTTTTATTCCTTCTACTTCGATTTGTGTTACGGATTTCGGCCGAAGCAATACATAAATCGCATCGCGCATTTTTTTGAATAGAGGAATTTTTCCTAAACCGCTTCCTCTGAGAACTTTTTGGAAAAATCTAAAAAAAGAGAAAAGAATTTTTTTCATACTAACTATTGTTCTACCGTCTAACTCGTTGATTTTAATCACCATAATAGCTGCCATTCCTGATTAAAACGTGTTCACCCCTTTTCACACAGGAGGTTGATAAACTCGTGCTCTTCACAAGATTTAGCAATTGATTCAAAACTTGCAAATTCTACATTTTGAATATGTTGACCGTTGATAATTGTGAAATGAAAACCTAAAGACGTGAGCGATTTGAGGTAATCCTCTGGATTAAACCCTGCTTTTTTAATCATTGGTGGCCAATATTCAGTTATTATTTTCAATGATGGATTTTGTCGTATGATATTTTCCATGCCTTTAAGCGCAAAAGGTTCATATCCTTGAATATCCATTTTGATGAGATCAACCCTTTGTGAAGAGGGGGAAAAATATTCGTCCAACGTGATTGCCTCTACAATCACCTCTTCTGCTTGATCATTAAGATTATAGAGGTGATGTGCTCCTGAATTTGTTTTATCAAGAAACAAACGGAGTTGTCCTTTTCTATCAGAAATTGCCTTTTGTTCCATTATAACATTTGTGAGGTTGTTTAAGGAAACATTTTTCTGGAGATATGAAAAGTTGAAGGGTTCGGGTTCGAACGAAATTACTCTCCCTTTTTCTTTCACAAGTAATCCCGCAAACAATGAATAATATCCAATATTCGCTCCTACATCAACAAAGGTATCTCCTTCCCGTAAAATACTTTGCAAGAGTCTGGTTTCATCTGCTTCATAGATATCATCGCGTAACAACTCCGGAACAACAGCTGAAAAAGAGGGGTCAACGTACATTTTAATATTCTCTATTTGAACAATCATCGGCTCTTGGGGGCGTAGTTGATGAAATATAAAATCTCGAATTGTTCGTAATGCTTTAATTTTTCCTAAACCGGAACCGCGTAAAAGCTTTTGCGCAAACCTGAATGTTTGAAATATAATGCTGTATGAATTATTCATAATAATGGGATCGATTTAAAATTCATCCTCTTTTTTGGGCATATCCCTGTTTTTCTAGAACGTAAAAATAATTACACCGTGTCGTTTATTCTAAAATTCCGTATTCTAATTTTATATTGATCGATAGGTATTTGAAATTACACCACGAGAATCTATATCGCGCAATTAAAGCATCTCTCATTCATATAGACGATGTATCGCACGTATATCTTGGTGTGTGCTCAATTTCCTCTAATTACTTTTATTGTTCAATAACTTTTGAACAAATAGAAGTGCGTCTTTATATCGTAAAATAATATTACTGAACCGCAAAGAAATCCCACAATACTTCACGAGAGCAAAGTAATACGTGAACATCATCATCATTGAAATACAGATAATTGAAACTGCTGCGCCAACTATTCCGCCGTAAACAATGGCAAAATACATTATACATATTGCTGTTACGACATTGATTGCGCTGACGAGAAATACTTCTTTCATTTTTCCAATGCCATATAAAAAACTTGCCGCAACTCCAATTGTAGGTATAAAAATTCCTGATAGTGAAAGTAATCGAAGAAGAATTGTTGTATCTGAATATTTATTATTATAAAACAGAGAAATAATTTCCGGAGAGAAAAAAAAAAGACCTATGCTCATAGGAAAAATAATTGCGGTAAAGACGAATATTGATTTCTCGGCTAAAATTCTGAGATCCTCGACATTATTCTTTGAAGACAATTGTGCTGAAATCGGCACTATAAACATCATTATCACCTGTAGCACGACGTCGAATATTCGGATAAATACCTTTGCGGCATTATAGACCGCAACCGAAACAGGGCCGAGCAAATTCGCAATTACAAAACTATCTGCTTGAAGATACAATGTATAGGAAGAAGACGCACCAAACGAATATTTTCCATAATTCCAAAATTTTTTCACCTCTACTTTTTGAACGTTCCAAAGAAACATTTTCCTTATTGTTCCTGAAGGTAGAAGGAGAAAACCGAGCGCCGATGAAAAAGCGAGTGTAACCGTATTGATGACGAGCATCGTGAACGCCGTCTGGTTTTCAACATTTTGAAAAACAATTATAACGAGAATGAGCGAACCTATAAAATATACCGCATTCAAAAAAAACATATGTCGAATCTGAATTTTCGACTGTAGCAAATACAGAGTCACTTGCCGAAGCGAGGAAACGACAAGCATCAAAGGAAGAAACCACGCTAACTCTATAAAATCTGGCGTATGAAAAATTTTTGCAAACTCCTCTTTGAATGCGACAATCGGTAAGCCAATAACGATTACGAAGAATACATATAGCCAATTTCCAGTATTTGTGATAGCCACAATATCCTCTGTTTCTGCCGCAAATTTTACCATTGGTAATAATGCAAAGCTTGAACCCGCTGCGACAAGAAGCAAATATAAATTTTGAATTATTATATACGTTCCAAATTCTTCTTTCGGTAAAACACGAATGACCAACAGCACAAAACCAAGCCCATAAATCAATGGAAGACTTTTATCTGCAAGTCCCCAAAACCCTTTCTTAAGATGCTTACCAAACTCCATTTGCGCTACTTTCCGATTTCTTTCGACTCACGTTTCGCCGTGTAATAACCAACAATGATTCCAACAGGAAACGTAAACGGAATGACAATCCAATTATACCATTTCGCATATCTCCAAAGTAAACGCAAATTACTTTTCAATTTGTTCCAATTCTTAAACCACGAAAAATTTCCTCCGGAACTAACAGAAACCTTGTGATACACAATTGCAGATGGGATGTACATCAGTTTATAGCCAGCATTTTTTGCGCGTAAACAATAATCAGCGTCTTCTCCATAAATAAAATATGATTCATCTAACATGCCAACTCGTTCTATTACTTCACGTTTTATTAACATACAACAGCCCGTAATGTAATCAACCTCTTCAACGGCGTTGTATAGCTCACTTTCGCGTTGCCGAATTCCTCGGTGCTTAAAACTTCCAGTAGCAAAATTCAAGTTTCCGCCTGCGTACCAAATTCTTCGCTTATCAAAAAAATAAAAAATTTTGGCTCCTGCTATTCCAGCGTCTTTAGTCTCATTTATACAATGAATCAGAGAAGAAAGAAATCTGCCATCAACAGCAGTGTCATTATTTAATAACAAAATATAATCCGCATCATGTTGTAACCCATATTTTATACCAACATTATTTCCTCCGGCAAAACGCAGATTATTTGCATTTACAAGAATTTCGATGTTAGGAAACTCCGACTGAATCGCGCCTACGCTTCCATCTTCAGAAGCGTTGTCAACAACAAGAATTTTGTAGTTTTTATAGTCTATGTTTTGTAACGAGCGTAAGCACTCTAAGGTGTCGTCTTTCCCATTCCAGTTGAGAACGATAATATAGACAAGGGGAAGCAAAATTTTGTTATGTTTGATAAATTTTTGATGGTAAATATAATGAAATCATACACTTTCCATACGCTTGAAAAAAAAGAGGGACAATCTATAAAAATTGTCCCTCGGTGATTGATAGAACGGAGTGTTATTTTAGCAACAACATTTTTTTCGACAATACAAACTTTTTGTTTGACGTTTGTAAACGATAAAAATATGTACCGCTTGGGAGGGTTGAGGCATTGATTATTACGCTTCTCGTTCCATATTCAAGTTGTTCATTCTCTATTGGAGAGAACACTTCTTGGCCAAGCGTATTGAAAATTTTCATCGTTGCCACAACTCCATCTAATTCTTCAGGAACCCCAATCTCTATCGTTGTTGTGGGGTTGAATGGGTTCGGATAATTTTGATTCAACTCAATCTTTGTAGGGATTTCAACACGGGGCATCTCGCTCCCTATCAATTTCGATTCATCTGTTTTTCCCGTTACGTTACTAAGAAATCCTAATAGGACGGCATCTTTGGTTCCTTTCAAAAACAAAGGGTATGGTTTATTGTCTATGTACGATTTTGCGTTAAGCGTGTAACTGCTTGGATTTAAGTCGGTTGAGAATCCTTCATTAATTCCTTTAAGAAAATACCGAGAAAATTTGTCAAGATTCTCGTATGCCGCTTGATTATTTATACCGAAAAGTTCCCAATACGTCATTAAACTGTCAAAGTAAAGAGAAATTGCTGCAAGGGAATATCCTTTTAGATTTCTACCACCCAATATATATGCAGAATCAAAAACGACATTTCCTAATCCACGTGGAGTTATTCCGTAGGCGCTTGCAAGAAGGTTGACTTTGAACAGAACGCCCTGTTCTATGGCAATGTTGTTGTACTTTTTACTCGTTGGTTTTAGCGCCCCTTTCAATTTCCCTCGAATTTTATCGTTCTTCCTTGTATAGTCAAGTGGATATGCAGGACCATTATGTTCTCCTAAATAGAGTTTACTCAGTTCTTGTGCGTTCTTATAGTGAATCCATGCATATTTTTTTGCTAATGCTTTATCATTCTGAGGAATACCTAATAATGGCGCACCGCTTTTTCCTATTTTGTTGAATAACGCCTGTAAGACCGTACCGTGATTGGGTGATGTTTGGAATGTTGCGTTTACGATAGAAATTTTCTTCGCTTTCTTCGAGAGCGAGGTGTCTGCTTTCAGCGTCCGAAATTTTCTGTTTTCGTTTAATAAGACAGTAACTGAATTTTCATCCCAACTTGTTACTGCCAGATCCATAAATCCATCGCCATTCAGGTCGCCTCTTGCAAGCGTACGTGGACCGCTGTTTACATTAACAAACGATTCTTCAGAAAATTCGCCATTACCGTTGTTTGTTAAATAAGAGATAGTGCCAAGAATCCCCGTGTAGGCATAAGAATTGGTTACGGCGAAGTCCACGTAGCCGTCCTGGTTAAAATCTCCGGGGGTAATTCCTGTAGGCCACACACCAACCTCTACCGTGGATGAGATTTCAAATGCCCCGCCATCATTTTTCAATATAAAAACATTGTTGGAGTTTCGATTGGCAATAACGATATCTATATCATTATCGCTATCAATGTCCGCAGCTGATAGTGCCTGTGGGTGTTCGTCGACGGTTATGGTTGCGATTAACTCAAATATTCCTTGTCCGGTATTTTTTAGAATGGTAACAGATCCGTTATCCCCACCGTAGTTTGTGTTTGCCGTTGCAATATCTCGGTTCCCATCACCATCAAAATCTGCAGCAACCAACTCATGGGGATAGGCACCAACGAGATAATCGCCCCCTCTTGTAAACAAGCCCCCACCCGTATTGAAAAAGATTGTAACCGTGGCATCATACCAATTTGTAACTGCTAAATCTTTATCCCCGTCATTATCATAATCACCTGCGCAAACGGTGGATGCTGCGCTACTCACATAATATCCATAGGGATTTTGAAAAGTACCATTACCATTATTTATCATAATTGTAATCGAGCCCTGTCCACCACTTGGGTAATTTGCGCTTGCAACGACTAAATCATCGTCACCATCATTATCTATATCCGTTGTAATCACGTGAGTTGCTTGACCAAGCGTGGGAATATTTACTTTTTGGGGGAATGTTCCATCGCCGTTATTAAACAATACCGTGATAAAGAATGAATACCAATTCGAAACTACTATATCTGCATCACCATCTAAGTCGACATCGGCAGAAGCAACAACATAAGGATGTTGACCTACTGCGTATTCTGTTTTTTCATAAAAGTCACGTAACGATCCAGTGTTCCCGTACAATAGTTGTACGAAAAGAAATATTACGCACATCATTTCGATTGCTCTAAATATCTGTTTCATGTTTTCTCCAAAATTGATTGTAAATTATTTTTTGTGTGGAGAATATACTCTTTTTGTGTTTTTTTGCAAATAGTAATATAGTTTTCAAAAGTGAATTGAGGTGGCTTTTGTTTTATATACGTTTTTCATTTTATGGCTGACTCACTTTTTCGGGGAAAATTACATTACTTCACCGATTTTCTTGCGAATAGTTCAATTCTATCACCAAAAATATTGAACCTGGTGGTAAGTATATAATTCGGATACTGAAAAACTTTCTTTGCAATGTTTTGCAGAAAAGAACTCCGTTGCGCTATTTCAGATGGCTTCATCGTTGTACCCTGTGCATCAATTACAGAAAATCCTGCTTGACGCATAAAATTCTTCATACTCACAGGACGAAATTCCAAGAGATGATATGGTGGTAAATTAACTGTGGCGTTTTTTCCTAAAAGGGTATAAACGGAAAAACCGAATCGTGAGAAGAGTGTGTTTGTTTGCGTGGGACATAAAATAACGACGAGTGCCTTCGGTTTTGTAATACGGTGAATTTCTTTCATCACCTCAACCGGATTAGGAACGTGTTCAAGAACATCTCCCATAAACACAACATCGAAAAAATTGTTTTCATACTTTGCCGAAAGAATATCACCTGTAATAACGTTCAGCCCAAACTTATCCCGCGCGCTTTGAGCCGCCTCACTGGAAAGTTCTACGCCGTATGTTTCGTATCCTCTTTCCCGAATCGCGTTGAGCATTTGTCCACCTGCACAACCAATGTCAAGAAATTTTCCCCTCGGTTGCAACGATTGAATTTTTTGTACCAAGATTGGACTAACGATTCTTTCGCCTTCTTCCTCAAAACAATTTTCCGCGTGTCCACAACGATAATCGCCCCCTTCAAAGTATTCGCGAGAATATAATTCAACAAGTTCCTGCGATGTTTGCTGAGGATGAATGAATATCATTCCACAGTTTTTACATTCAACTGCTTGCAGCCATTTTCCTTTAAAGATATATCCGAAAGGGACTTCACCAAGTTTTTGAGATGTGCAAACGACGCATTTTATTGTGTTCATTACAAATTCATTCTATAAAAACGGGATAAATATAACAATTAGAATTACGAATGAAACTATTGTATCAACCGAGAATTGTGCAGTTTAAAAATAAAAAGGTACGACAAGAAGATTTTTCCGTCGTACCTTGAACCTCCACCATTCTTAACATTTACCGAAGCAATAACAGTTTATTCGTATGCGAATATGTTTGCGTTGTAAGTTTGTAGAAATAAATTCCACTTGGCAAATGGCTTGCGTCAAATCGTGTTTCGTGTTCTCCCTCGTTTAATTCATCATTGTTTAACATCGTAGCAACTTCTCTTCCAAGCACGTCATATACTTTCAGCGATACAATGCTCATTGAAGGAAGATGAAAACGAATTGCCGTCGTGGGATTAAAGGGATTGGGATAATTTTGCAGATATATTTCTTCGGGCAATGACGAATTATTTTCTAAAAGAATGAAATCGGCCGTTTCTTTATTGCCACCTTTCCGCAAAAATGAAACGCTGTCTATTCGCACGGAATCCCGTAATCGCAACGGTTTCACACTAATAGTATCAATGTTTTTACCGTGAAATGCTTCGTTGATACTGCGCAAAGCAATTGCCATTGTGTTGTACATTGCAGGAGGAGTCGCTCCCGTATAGTACCGTTTATAGTACGTTAATGTCGTATCTGCAAACCGCGCAATTTCTGTCAACGCTTTTCCCGCAAAAAGATGATTCGGCTGTAATGGGTCGTCGAATACAAGATTGACAAAATCGGGGTTGGTAATGCTATCCGCGCTTGCTGCAAGATTCATCTTTAATGCAAGCAATTCTCCAACCAACGAGTTGTTGTATCTTTCCACTTTTGGGTTTTTCACTTCCTTCAAAAAAGTTTTTCCGAGAATTTTATCGAAACCGCGCGCAGTTCCCGAATGCGGTAAAAATTTTTGAACATCTTTCCCTTTTCCGATAAGACGAATCCATCCGTACGATTTTACGCTGTCGGTTCGTTTAATGCCGAGAATGACACCGCCGGGAAAATTCGGGTTTGTTTTAACTTTGAGTTTGGGATAAACATTTGTCATTATGGTATCGAGAACGTTTCCCGTGGTTGGCATCGGGCGTTTTCCTTTTTTAGGAATTTTTACTGCCGGCGTAACCCAGTCTTCCTGCGAAAACGTTCTGAATGTCGTTGAATCAATATATTGATAGACGGTAACGATGAACGGAGCGGGGGTGCTTTCTATATTTTGCGCGTCTTTCACGCTGAACGTAAAGGTATCCGTTCCTGCATAAAAAAATTCGGGACTGTACACAACCGTTCCCGCGGCGCTGTTAAAACTTTGCAGAAATCCGTGTGCGGGAAACGTTTTGATAACGTATGCGCTAATACTATCTCCCTCGTCGGAGTCGGTTCCCTGCAGTGTGAGTAACTTTGACGTGTTGATTTTCACTGAATCGAAACCTGCTATTGCCATTGGCGGATTGTTCGTTGAATTTGTCGTTGTAAATGTTTCGTCGTTGCCATATACCGTTGCAGTAAATTCGTTCGAAGCAACAACGCGGAAATGGTATTCTGTATTTTGTGTTAATCCTGTAAGCAACGCACTTACACTGACCGCATCATTACCGGTTACGGGACTGGGAGTTGCGGCTATGGTATTTCCGTAACTTGTTGTTAAACCATATTGAAATGTTACTATGGTGCTTATCCCATTGGGATTTACTGAGCCGTTGAGGCGTGCGCTTGTTCCGCCAATTTGAGTTGCCGGGAGTGTGATTACAATAGCAGCCTCATTAACGGTAAATTTCACCGATATCGTATGATTTGAACTGACATTTGAGAAAGTGTAACTGTTGATGGAATCCACAAGAACACCGTCAACAATTACACTATCAACGTGATAACCTGTGTTTGGTGAAATTGTGAATTGTTCGTTACTTCCAGAGTTTACTCTAACATTTCCACTTGGAGAAATTGAGCCATTACTTCCAGCAGTTGCTGTGATTGTGTAAGCACTTGTGCCATTGATATTTTTGAAAGTAGATATCGTGTTGGAACCTTGATTCGCAACGACAAGATCACCATCGCCATCGGCATCTATATCGCCGATAATGACAGAATGAGGATTACTTCCCGTTGCATAATCCACTTTGGCTGAGTAACTCCCGTTTCCATTGTTTTTCAGGATGGAAACCGTATTGGAGCTCCAATTAGCGGTAATAATGTCACCATCACTATCGCCATCTACATCGCTAATGTAAACAGGTACAGGATTGGCACCCGCCGCATAGTCCGTTTTCGTTGAGTAAGTGCCGTTCCCATTATTTTTGAGAATGGAAACCGTGTTGGAACCATAATTCGCAGTAACAAGGTCGCCATCGCCATCAGCATCTATATCGTTGACAAAAACAGAATAAGGATTATTTCCTGTCGCATAATCTACCTTCGATATGTATGTGCCGTCTCCATTGTTCTTCAGAATGGAAACCGTGTTTGAATTACTATTCGCAACAGCAAGGTCGTAATCACCGTCACCATCCACATCGTTGAGATAAACAGACCAAGGTCGAATTCCTGTCGCATAATCCACTTTCAAAGCAAAGGTGCCGTCACCATTGTTCTTCAGGATCGTAACTGTGCCTGAACCATAATTCGCTGTGGCAATGTCCCCATCCCCATCCCCATCTATGTCGCTGATGAAGATAGCGATTGGATTACCCCCGGTTGCATAATCAACTTTTGTACTGTAAACCCCATTCCCATTGTTTTTCAGGATGGAAACCGTGTTACTACCATTATTCGCAACCGCAATATCGCCATCGCCATCATCGTCAATATCGCTGACGAAGGCAAAATAGGGATTATTTCCCGTCACATAATCCACTTTTGTTGTGTATGTGTCGTCCCCATTACTCTTTATAACGGAAACTGTATTGGAACTCCAATTAGCAGTAATAATGTCTCCATCGCCATCACCATCTAAATCATAGATGTACACAGAATGAGGAGAATTTCCTGTTCCATAATCCACTTTCGTAGCAAACGTTCCTGCGCTTACATTATATTGAATCGTAAAACTCCAACTATATGGAACTATCGGCACCCCACTTGATGCAATTGTAATTCCTGAAGTAAGTGAAACACTTACTACTTCACCAACGGTAAAATCTTCGTTGGGATTTATTGTTGCTTTGCGCTCTAAACTGTTGTATGACATACTGCTCGTATGCAATCCGCTTTGCGAACCGTGAATACGAATAGAGGAATTCGTCAGCGTTTGTGGATTGATATCGCTTGAAAATGTAACTTCGATATTTGTTGCGCGGGGAATGTTGAGCGCGTTTTGGGAAGGAAGTGTTGTGTTTACTTGTGCAAATGTTAGGTGGAAAATAAACACTACACCAATGATTAATGCAAAAAGAATCTTTTTCATTGTATTTACTCCTGAAAATGGTTAAAAAAATACCCTGCAGTAAAAATCTGCGGGGAGAAGTTAAGAAAATTTCGTTGCAATGCAAATAGGAAAATCGTACTAATGAGTGAAAGGCACGTTTTTTAGTGTGAAATGCTGTTTTGACTGAGTGAACGACATTTTTTGTGAGTGGGCAGGTTTTAATTATTGGTTATTTTTTTCACCGTACCATGAGTTCCTCCATCGCCTTTACTAAATTTTCCCACGAGTATTTTTTCTTTTCTATTTTAACTTGCTCGGTAAATTCTTCTTTTTTGTTTTCGGAAAAGAATTTTGAAATCGCGGTTGCAAGTTGTTCCGGATTATTCGGCTCAACGACAAATCCCGCTTTCCCATCAGGGACAATTTCTGCAAGACCCCCAACATTCGTTGTAATCACCGGCTTGTCAAAGTTAAAAGCAATTTGCGCAATGCCACTTTGTGTCGCAGTTTTATAAGGAAGAACAACGGCGTCGCATGCAGAGAAATAATTTTTCACTTCATCATTCGCAATGTATTCTGAAAAGAAACGCACTTTGTTTTCGACATTCAATTCTTTTGCGAGTGAACGATATTGCTTTTCATTATCGTAAAACTCGCCAACGATAAGCGCGGTTATGTTTTCCACATTTTTCATTGTGTGAAGAAGAACATCAAGCCCCTTGTATGCACGAACGTAACCAAAAAATAGAATCACATTTTCGGTTTCAGTAATTCCGATTTTTTTCCTCGCTTCGCTTTGCGGAATGCTTTCTCCGAAAATTTCATACACGGGATGCGGAATTTTTCTGTACGGAAGTTTGGGAAAAAGTGTGAGTAAATCATTTTCGACTGAATCGGATTGCACGATTGCGGAATCGGCAAAATGGAAAATGTATTTAGTGAAGAGTGAATCGCCGGGGCGTTTTTCGTGGGGAATGATGTTGTCACAAATCATCAACACTTTGGTGTGTTTATTGTGTTTTGCGATGGCAGCGATGGTTCCGTAACTCGGTCCGAAAAACGGAAGCCAGTATTTGAACACAATCAAATCAGGTTTTCGTTTGCGAATTTCATTTCCCACCGAAATCCAATTGAACGGATTAATCGAATCAATCAACATTTCCGCTTTAATGGAAAATAATTCTTCGCCGCTTTCTTCTTGTGTTTTTCCGGGAAATAAAATCTTGGGGTACTGTCGTTTGAAGGAAATTATTTCGACGTGGTGTTTTGCTTTCTGAAAATATTTTGCAAGTAACGCAACGTAATGCGCAATTCCTCCGCGAAGTGGATATGCTGTTCCGATTATAATTACATTCACTTTATTTTTGGAATTTTATTTTAACCGCGAATTTCCGCTGATGCTTCGCGGATTTTCGCAAATACAATTCAGGTAATCTGTGGTTATTTTTTTCTTCCAATTGCAATCAACGAAAGCCCAACGGGAAAATTGATTGTTGGTAAAATATTTTTTTCCATTTCAAAAACAGATTTCAAAATCCCGTTCAATCTTGGCGATGGCATTTCCAAATCTTTTGCTTCGTCAACTTTTGTAATCTTCGCTTGAATTCTTCGCGCAACAGCAACGGGAAAAAGAAAAAAGTTGAAATACGACATCCGCACAATTTCAAATCCTGCTTTCTCCATTACGGCTCGCAGCGTTGCTTTCACGTATCGCCGTTTGTGATGCGTTACAACATCGTGCGCTCCCCACAGCATTTGAAACGCAGGAACAGTAATCAAAACATTTCCGTTCGTTTTCAATAAAGAGTGCATTTGTTTCAACACGCCAAAATCATCTTCGATGTGTTCAACAACATCGAACGCAGTAACCAAATCGAATTCATTTAAATGCGAAGGAAGTTCATTTAAATAACCGCGAAACACGTTTTGCAATCCGCGTTGTTTACAAAAATCCACTGCTTGTTCGGAAACATCTTGTCCGTACGCTTCAAAATGTTTCGTGAATGTATCGAGAATTGCGCCGGTTCCGCAGCCAACATCAAGTACTTTTGATTTTTGTGTGAGCGATAAATTTTGAGAAATAAAATTCCATAAAATTTTCTGCCGTGCTGCAAACCACCAATGTTCGTTTTCTATTTTATAGAAATGGGGATAAAGATATTCTTCCAAGCAATTAAAAATGAAAAATGAAAAATGAAAAATTGTTTCGCCTCACTGCTTCTACTCTATGCTCCCTGCTACACGCTCTCTGCTTTTTTCAAATCCAATCTTTTCCCGAACCACATACAACGGCCGCTGTTTTACTTCGTCATAAATTCGACCTACATATTCGCCGATGATTCCAAGAGTGAGAAGAATCATTCCGCCGATAAATAAAATAGAAAGAATTGTTGAAGCCCAGCCGATGAGCGCGGTGTTTGTAAAAAGTTTTGCGTAGAGAACATACAACATTCCGAGAAACGCAACGAACGCAGAACCAAAACCGACGTATGTTGCAAGGCGAAGCGGCGCATTGGAAAAAGAAAAAAGTCCGTCAAGCGCAAAATTGATGAGCCGCGAAATAGTCATCTGCGGTTTACCGGCAAATCGCGCTTCTCTATCGAACCAAATTCCTGTTTGCCGAAAACCAATCCACGCGCGCATTCCGGCAAGATAGCGATTTCGTTCCTGCATCGTTTGAAGAACAGAAACTACTTTTCTATCCATCAACGAAAAATTTCCTGCTTCCATCGGAATGGGAATGGAAGAAAATCGCTGCATCAATTCATAGAACGAATGAAACGCAAAACGTTTGAGCGCATTTTCTTTGCGGCTTTTTTTCATTGTGTACACAACCTCAAAACCGCTTTTCCATTTTGCAATCATTTCGGGAAGAAGTTCCGGCGGGTCTTGCAAATCGCCATCCATTAAAATCACCGCATCGCCATTTGCTGAATCAATTCCCGCCGAAATTGCAACCTGATGTCCGAAATTTCTTGCAAGGTCAATCACTTTCAAATGTGAATCTTGTTGCGAAAACTTTTTCATGACCTCAAACGAATTATCTTTGCTGTTGTCGTTCACAAAAATAATTTCGTAGTCATCGCCGACTTTTTTCATCGCGTCGGTTAATCGGCGATGAAGTTCGGGAATTGTTTCCTGTTCGTTGTAAAGTGGAATGACGATGGAAATCATATTCAATTTTAGATTTCAGATTTTGGATTGGAAGGAGATTTCCTTTTTCTATAAAAATCGAATCCACCGATAGCAACACAAAGAAAAAGTGTTGCGAGTGAAATTTTCATTCCTGAATAATACGGCTCAGGCTCAAATTTCATTTCGATTGTGTGTTCGCCTTTATCAACAACAATTGCGCGCAAACTCCAATCGGCGCGATAGATTTTCGTTTGTTTTCCATCAACGTAAGCGTTCCACCCGGGATAAAAAATTTCGCTCACGAGAAACAAACCCGTCTTGGGTGTTTCTCCTTTGAACCGAATGGCGTTATTTCGATACTCCTCGATGCTCCAATTCCAATCTAATGTTTGTGTTGTATCGGCGAGAGTTATCTGGGGCTTTTCTTCCAACACGACTGTTTCCCACGGGTTGAACTCTTTTCCTGCAAGAAATGTGCTTTCGGCTTTTTCGTTTTCAAACACGCGGTAGTTATAAACAAACATCGCGCGCGGCAAACAGAGCGAATCCAGTTCAAACCGCATTCGCGTTCGCATTTGGCGCTGCACGAGCAATGTGTCAACTTTCAAACGATATTTCGTGTTCAATAGTTGATATCCTTTTTCGGGAGTTGCCGCGGGGGGGAGCACGCGTTGTAAAGCAAGCGGAGTGTATCCCTCCATCAAAAATATTTTATCCAACATTCCCTGATTGCGGTCAAGAAATATACTTCCGCGATTTCTCGCATTCACACGAAAGAGTCCGTTTTTCTCCTCCCCTTTTATTTGTTCAATATAATTTTTTCGCTCAGAAAAATACGCTCCCGGGTCCACCTTCGCATTATTCTGAACAAACCCGAAAACGTGCATATCAATAAATTGCGCAGCGAAAAGGAGAAGTACGGCGAGGATTGGTTTAATGGTGTTGTTGAGAAAAAGATAGAGAATTCCGCAACTTATCCCGACGATGAAAAAGGAGGCCAGCGTTTGCGATTTTACTATTTTGAGAGAATGCGGATGTAACAAATCAGCGGGTGCTACCTTAAACGCTCCAATGCTTGCCTGCCAATGAATGAAATCATTCAACGCGCCGGTATGAACAAGTACCGTCAGTATTGACGTTATACCAAAAATTACTAAAAGGATGAGCGAAAACAACTTTTTCTTTTCTCCTTTTGCGTTGGAAAGCATTTGCTGCAACCCAAACCCGCTCATCAAAGCAACGGCAAATGTTACAAAAAATCCCCACCGTCCCATCGAACGAAATTTATCGAATCCCGGAACAACCTTGTAGAAAAACGGATGAAGAACAAAATTATCTCCCAGGGCATACAAAAGCGCAAACACTCCAAAACATCCGAAGAATACAACAAAGCGGTTTTCCTTCCATAACGAGAGTGAAATAATTGCAAGGGAAAACGCTGCAACCCCGGTATAAATACACGTTTCCCAAAAACTCCAGTACATTCCTGGTCCCCAATACCGAATCGGATTCTCCGCCTGTAATGCGCTCGAACTGCCATAAAATTTCGGGACCAGAAACGTAATAAGTTGCTGCCACCATAATTGTCCTTCAGAGGATTTTGCAAAGGTAATTTCTTCACGGACGGAAAGATTTGCAAGTTCAAATGTTGGAAGAAGTTGAATAGCCGAAAAACCAACCGCGAAGAGTATAACGCCCGCAGCAAGGAGTGAACGACGGAGTATCGGAAAGATGGAAATTGAGTCTCCGGAAATTTTTTGCTCGCGTACGAAATGGATTTGTTCGTACAGAAAAAAAACGAAGAGAAAAAAGAAAATATAAAGCGTGAATTGCGGATGTCCCCCTAAGACCGACATCGAAAGGACGAACGAGCATACAGACATCGAGAGGAGGGAAAGTTCTTCCATCGTTTTTCTGAACAAGAGAACGATGAGCGGAAACCACGCGGCTTGCACTAAGACGACCTGGTGAATCGTATGAACAATCGCGAATCCCGAAAGCATATACACGAACGCACAGAACGTTGCAGCAATACGAGAAAGCCCGAAAGCGCGGGCGCAATAAAACATCGTAACGCCGGCAAGAAAGAAATGCGCAACAAGAAACATCTCGTGATACCACGCATCTAACCGCCCGTTTGAAACGAAAGGGATAAGAAGAAAGTTGGGAAGATAAAAGACCGTTGTTTGTATATCCGCCAGAAATGGCATTCCACCAAACGTGTACGGGTTCCACAGCGGAATTTCTCCGTTGGCGAGTGAAACCGTAGCAAAGTTACGAACAGGATAGAAATAATACAGAAAATCTTCCCAGAAAAACGCTTTCTGAAAAATTATTTCCCGAAAAAAAATAACGAGCAACAACCCAAGAAGCGCAAGGCAATGCCAATCTTTCAGAAATGAAAAGGTGTTTTCATTCCGAATAGTCAATGGCGTTGTTTTCTTTTTATCTTGTTTTGGCATACACAGAAAATTTCCAATTTACAAAAATCAATTTCCAAAAGATGTCGGAGGATTGAAAATTGTAATTTATTTGGAATTTGGGTTTTGTCATTTGGATTTTTTTAGAATTCGACCTACCGATTCGACGACAGTTTCTACCGAAAGGTATTGCATGCAATTGTTCGGGCATGTTGGGGAAAAAAAACACCCGCAATCGAAATCGGGCTCGAGAATTTCGCCAAGACCGTACAATTCAAATTCGTGCTTGTTGAAAATGTTGTTGAAGAGTACTATCTTTTTGTCGAGAGCCAATGTAATGTGCATCGCCATTGTTACTGCTGTAACGACAAGCGAACATTGAGCAACAAGATTGATAAATTGTTTGAGTGGGAAATGTCCGAAATATAAAGCGCCTGATTTTTTTGCAAGAATTACATTTTTTTCGTGCTCTTGTTCACCACCGAGGAACAGCGGAACGTATCCTGCCTTCTTCAATCTTTTCGCAAGCGAAATCCAGTTTTCATCTGCCCACAAACGCGACGTCCACCTTCCCCCACACCCCGAATTTAAGCCGATAATCTTTTTTCCTTTCGGAAGTTTCCATGCGTAACCGTCGCCGGCAAAATTATCGAGTATGTATTTTTCGCCTTTAAATTTTTCCCCCGCGATTTCAAATAGTTCTTCGAGATAGCTCTTCGTGTTTGCTTTGTTCGCATCATCGAAAACGCCGGTAAGAAATTTTGCTTCGGCGAGTTTATTTGCGGGAGATGGAATACCATTCTTCAACACAAAACCGAACTTCTTTTTTGAGGTGAGTGAACTTGCAAGGGCGCATGCTTCCCTGTCTTTATCGTAATTATAAATTCTGTCGAACGGAATTTGCTGGAGAGTAATCAAACTCGCGTGATTCCATTTCAACACAACATCAACAGAAGAAGGGACAACTTCGGGTGTGAGTGTGAGCCACCAAATTTTTGCGCGGGGAAATTTCTTTTTGAATAAATGCAGGAGCGGGGTTGTGCGAATGACATCGCCGATTGCACCGAGTTTGATGATGAGTATGTTTTCTTTTGTTTGTTGATAGTGTGAACAAACTTTTCCTTGTTCGTCAAAACAATGTACGTCAAATTGTTTATGCGGCTTGCACGGAACATCGCCGCGAAAAAAACGGCAGTCGGTTTTGAGTGATTGGACGGTAATGCGGTCGGGTGATGGCATCAGTATATTTTATAAATCAATTTTTATGGCGCAAAAAATAGTGAAAAATTGTGAGGGGAGAAAAGAAAAAGCCAACTTCATTTCTGAAATCGGCTTAGAATCACTTTGACTTTGTTTATTGTTCTTTATAAATGCTTTTCACGAATTGCATATTCCTGCACTGTTGTGGAATGTGTTTTGGAAATCATATCACCGATGAGTCCCGTAGAAAATAACTGTACGCCGACAATCATCAGCAACATTCCCACAAAGAGCAGCGGACGATTACTCAATGTTTCGTTATGAAAAAACCAATCGTACGTTAGTTTTGCATTTATAAGAAATCCGACAGAAGTTGTTACTGCCCCGATTCCGCCAAAGAAATGTAACGGTCGGCGAAAGTACCGCGTCGTAAATAACACGGTGAGTAAATCAAAGAATCCACGCCAAAACCGCGATGCTCCGAATTTTGACTTGCCAAATTTTCGCGGGCGATGAACGACAATCTCTTCGGTAACTTTATATCCGTTGCGAAATGCAAGAACCGGAATATACCGATGAAGTTCGCCGTAAATTTCCAACGACTTTGCGACCTCTTGTTTGTATGCTTTCAATCCGCAATTAAAATCGTGGAGGTGAACACCGGACATCAAGGAGGTAATAAAATTAAAAAAGCGAGAGGGTATTGTTTTCGAAACCGGGTCGTATCGTTTTTTCTTCCAACCCGAAACCATATCGTATCCTTCTTTCATTTTTGCAAGCAGTTTTGGTATTTCCGATGGCTCGTCTTGTAAATCCGAATCCATTGTAATAATGACGTCGCCTTTGGCGTGTTGAAATCCGACAGAGAGTGCGGCCGATTTTCCATAGTTGCGGCGAAAGCGAATATACTTGATGTGGTGGTCGCGTGTGCGGAGTTGACGAATGACGGAAGCGGAATCATCCGTGCTTCCATCGTCAACAAAAATTATTTCGTAGCGATTATACCGCGAAAGTGTTTCCCGTAACTTTTGGGATAACTCGCGGAGTGATTCTTCTTCGTTATACAGAGGAATGACAATAGAAACAGACTGCGCATCTTCGCGGGAATCTTTTTGTTCGCGGGGTTCCCGTGGCTCGCGCGTATCACGGGCTTCACGTTGGTCGCGCTGGTCTTTTCTTTGAGGGCGTTGTTGTTGCTGTTGTCGTCGGTCATCAAAAGGGCGTTCTCGTCTGCGGTCTTTTCCAAAGCGTTGGCGTTGAGTGTCTTCTGCATTTGCGGAGCGTGTTTCTGTTTCAGGAGTTGTTGTTCCTGTCGTTTCGTTTAAAGTGTCTTGTGGCATTCGTATTTTTTGTTCAGATTGTGATTGTTCGCTGGTGCGCGGCTTATTGTTTCGGGTGAATTGGGTATTGTTTCTTTGAGTTGTATTCTCAGTCCTCCGTTCAGAATTTTCCTGAGATACGGCGCTCCCTTCTCGAATTGATTCCGTTTTTGATTCTATGGGAAACAACGAGGGGGAAGGGGCGTCGCTGAAAGGTGCCTCCTGCGGTGGATTATTGTCTTCTTCTAAATTCACGGGGCAAAAGATACTGAAAAATTCGCGGGGAGAAAAAACGATAGCGGCACTCTCGTAATTTCCACAAATATTCTGTATTTTCACCGCACGATTTTCATTTTATTAACAACTTTTCTGGAGAATTTCAAATGAACGAATTACAATTTCTCACACTCGACTCAAGAAATATGCGCGCGATGCTGCAAAATTTTCATCAACAGGTTACCGAAGCAGTGCAAATCGGAAAGAATGCAACGCTTCTGAAAAAATTCAAGAAGCCGAAAAATATTGTTGTTGCTGGGCTTGGCGGTTCTGCAATCGGCGGTGATTTACTGCGAACGTATCTTGCAGACGAACTCAGTATTCCGATGCAAATTTGTCGCCATTACGTTTTACCGAATTATGTTGATAAGGATTCACTCGTCATTATTTCAAGTTATTCCGGCAACACGGAAGAAACAATCGCTGCTCACAAAGACGCAATCAAACGCAAAGCAACGGTGATTTGTCTTTCCACTAACGGCGAAACAGAAAAACTCGCTAAGAAAAACGGACAGATGTTTGTGAAACTTCCTCCCGGGTTTCCACCACGCGCAGCTTTGGGATATTCATTTTTTCCAACACTTGTTTTATTTGCGAGGCTTGGTTTAATAAAATCGAAAGACGGAGAAATCAAAGAGACGTTACAAATGCTCAAACAAAAAGGCGAGCAATATTCTTCGCTTGATGCAAAACAAAATCCATCGCTGGCGCTTGCAGAAAAATTGTATGGCAAACTTCCGATTGTGTATAGCGGCGCGGATAGATTTGATGTTGTCGGTTATCGCTGGCGCGGACAAATATGCGAAAACTCGAAAGCGCTTTCTTTCGGTCACGTAATTCCCGAAATGAATCACAATGAACTCGTTGGATGGAAAGTTTTGAAAAATCAAATGAGAGATATGACTGTCATTTTCCTCCGCGATAGCAAAGACCACAAACGTGTAGGACTTCGAATGAACATTATGAAAGAAATCGTTGGCAAATACGCCTCAGGTGTGGAAGAATGTTGGAGCGAAGGAAAATCAAATCTCACACGAATGTTCTCACTCATTCATCTCGGTGATTGGATGAGTTTCTATCTCGCAATTCTCAATAACGTAAACCCAACACCTGTGGAAGTTATTGATTATTTGAAGGAAGAACTTTCGAAGGTGAAATAATAAATAAATTTCAAATTTTTTATGAACAACTTACTCAACCGAATTACAGTCAATCCTGAACAATGCGGCGGGAGACCGTGTGTTCGCAATATGCGTATTCGTGTCAGCGATGTTTTGGATTTGTTTATTGCCGGATTAAGCAAAGAACAAATCCTCGAGGAACTTCCCGACTTAGAATCGGCAGATTTGGAAGCGTGTTTGAAATACGCTCGGATACGCATTGACCATCCCGTTCTCGCAGTATGACGTTATGGATTGACGCCCAACTTTCTCCGTCAATTGCAAAATGGATTGAAGAAAAATTTTCAATTCGTTCCATCGCCGTAAAAGAACTTGGATTACGCGATGCGACAGATAAAGAAATTTTCTTTGCCGCAAGAAAGGAAAATGTTGTTGTCGTTACAAAAGATGATGATTTTATTGAACTCGTGGAACGATTGGGCATTCCACCTCAAATCATTTGGATAACTTCCGGGAATACATCAAACGACCATTTGAAATCAATTCTTGAAAAAACATTTCAACGCGCAATTTCTTTTATTCAATCGGGCGAAGAGATTGTAGAAATTAGCGACATTGGTGTTTAATGAGATGCCCTTCCATTTAACCACCGATTTAACTCCCTCCGGCGACCAACCCGAAGCGATTCGGCAATTAACCGAAGGCGTACTTCGCGGCGATAAATATCAAACGCTTCTCGGCATTACGGGAAGCGGAAAAACATTTACTATTTCCAACGTGATTCAGCAAGTGGGAAAACCAACGCTGATAATGTCGCCGAACAAAACACTCGCCGCGCAACTTTACGCTGAGTTCAAAACGTTTTTCCCGCGCGACCACGTCGAGTTTTTTATTTCCTACTACGATTACTACCAACCCGAAGCGTATCTTCCTTCTTCCGATACATACATCGCGAAAGATTCTTCCGTCAATTCCGAAATTGATAGATTGCGTTTACGCGCGACGAGTTCGCTGTTGTGCGGAGAAAAAAATGTTATCGTTGTTGCTTCGGTAAGTTGCATTTACGGAATCGGTGCGCCGGATGAATGGATACAATCAATCGTCGTTGCAAAAAAAAATCAGAACATTGCTCGCAATAATTTTCTTCGCGCACTTTCGGAAATTCATTATGTAAGAAATGATTTTGAATTTACGCGCGGAACGTTTCGAGTTCGCGGTGATGTGGTGGAAATTGTTCCGTCGTACGAAAATGAAGAAGCGTTTCGTATAGAATTTTTCGGCGATGAGATTGATAGAATTTCTTCCATCAATGCACTCACGGGAAAAGTTTTGCAAGAAACTGAAAGCGCAGTCATTTATCCCGCAAAACAATTTATCACTTCCCGAACATCAATTGAAAATGCAATTGAAGGAATTGTCATTGAACTTGATGAGCGATTAAAATATCTTCGCGATGAAAATAAACTCGTTGAAGCGCAGCGGCTCGAACAACGCACGATGTTCGATATTACGATGATGAAAGAAGTCGGCTATTGTTCGGGAATAGAAAATTATTCGCGTCATCTCGCTGGTCGTCCTCCGGGTTCACGTCCGTTTTGTTTGCTCGATTATTTTCCTAAAGATTTTTTGCTTGTGATGGATGAGTCGCATGTGAGCGTTCCGCAAATTCAAGGAATGTATCACGGCGACCGTTCGCGCAAAACAACGCTTGTTGAATGGGGATTTCGTTTGCCATCTGCGCTCGATAATCGTCCGCTGACGTTTGATGAATGGGAACGCTCCGCGCATCAACTTATTTTTGTTTCCGCAACGCCGAGCAATTACGAACTTGAAAAATGCAAAGGCGTTGTTGTTGAACAAGTAATTCGTCCGACGGGATTGGTTGACCCGGAAGTTGTTATTCGCCCGATTAAAAATCAGATTGATGATTTGATTGCAGAAATTCGCGAGCGGACAAAACGCAATGAAAGAATTCTCGTTACAACGCTCACGAAACGAATGGCGGAAGATTTATCGGAATATCTTGCGAACATAAAAATCCGTGTACGATATATTCACAGCGATATTGATTCGTTGGAGCGTGTAGAAATTTTGCGCGATTTGCGTTTAGGAAATTTTGATGTGCTTATTGGCGTGAACTTATTGCGCGAAGGATTGGATTTGCCGGAAGTTTCGCTCGTTGCAATTTTGGATGCGGACAAAGAAGGATTTTTGCGTTCGGAAAAATCGCTCATTCAAACTGCTGGAAGAACAGCGCGCAACGTGAATGGAAAAGTAATTTTGTACGCGGATAAAAACACCGGCTCAATGTCGCGAATGATGAACGAAACTTCGCGGCGAAGAACGAAACAAATTGCGTACAACGAAGCAAATAACATTCAACCGAAAACAATTTACAAAACAACGGAAGAAATTATGTCCGCAACTTCGGTTGCAGATATTCGACAAGCGAAAGAAGACAGAAGAGAACGAATGCCGATTGTCGCCGAAAGTGTTGTTCGTTATCTTTCAAGCGAGCAGAAAAAAGATTTGCTGGAAGAGCTTGAAACCGAAATGAAACGCGCCGCAAAAGATTTAGAGTTTGAACGCGCGGCGCAATTGAGAGATGAGATTGAGAGGTTGAAAAATTTACAGAAGAAGTGACTTTACGTAATCCTAATAATTGCTTTTGTCAAGGAACAAACAACCAAATAAAGCCAAAGAGAACCAAAACGAGAGCCAAAACGATTATAAATAAACAACCAATTGAACCGTCATCTTCTGGTAGTAGATGCTTTAATTTAAATGGTTCTTTCTTGAGTTTTTCTTCGGTTCTCGGGGCGAGCGAACCAAGCGATTTATTAACGACCTCATTACATTGAGGGCAGAACAAAACTCTTTCCGGTAAAACTGAATTACATTTTTTACAGTTCATTTTTCTTAGACAAAACATACAAAACGTTTTCTTCTTTTACAATTTGGTTGGCATTTACTTTTGTATTCTCTATTTTTTATATTCTCCACCGAAAAAAATAAACGCATATCGCCTTGCTCTATGCTTACCGTGCTTCGCTCCACTCTTGTTGCCTTCCGCGATTTTGTTTTTCCCAACATCTGTTTCCTCTGCAAAGAAAATTTGAACGGGAACCAACTCCGCATTTGCAACAAATGCTGGACAGAAATTCCTATGCTCGAATACGCTTCCGAAGAACTTTGTGAGAAGCGAGGACAACTTCACTCAATGAACGTAGATGATTTTACGGCGTGTTTTCTTTTTGAAAAGAATGAACGGTTACAGGACATCGTTCACCAATTGAAATACGAAGAAAAAACTTCGTTCGGCATCGCACTCGGAAAACGCGTTGGAGGAAAATTACTATCGCTTCCACAATTTGTTTCTGCAGATTATCTCATTCCCATTCCGCTGCACAAAACGAAATTGAAAGAACGCGGTTACAATCAAAGCGATTTTATCGCGCGAGGAATTTCTTCTGTCACGAAAATTTCCGTTGCAACAAAATTTCTTTCGCGCACCAAATACACGCAATCGCAAACGAAACTCAAGTTTCAGGAAAGGCGGGAAAATGTGAACGATGTTTTTGTCGTGAAGAACAAGTTTCAAAAAGAAATAGCGAACAAAACGGTTCTTCTTGTTGACGACGTTATTACAACCGGCGCAACGGTTTCTTCCGCCTCCTCCGCTCTGAAAGCTTCGGGTGCAAAAAATGTGTATGCCGTTTCTGCCGCTTTAACCGCGTTAGCCGATGGTGTGAAAAGCATTTAATTGAAACTTTATTTCTCAACACTACTGTTTTCGATATATTCTCCCCAACAATTTGGCAAACGTATGAAATACTATCTCTCGCTCCTCCTTGTTTTCTTTTTCTATTCAACGCTTTCTGCGCAGGAATTTGATTGCGACGTTACTGTTGACGTTACCAATCTCTCCGACCGGTTCCGCGAGAATGTTGCGAACTTCGAACAAAGTGTTGAACAATACGTCAACGATTATCGCTGGACCGGAGAAGATTGGGGTTTCGATAAAATCAAATGCGCTTTGAACATTGTTTTCTTAAATGGCGAAGGAGAAAACCGTTATCGCGCCCAAATTTTTATCGGAAGTCAGCGTCCGGTGTACAAATCGAAAAAAAACTCCATCGAAGTGCGCATTGCCGACGATAAGTGGGAATTTACGTTCGCCCGCAATCAACGCATTGACCATAATGAAAGCCGTTTTGATGAGATGGCAAGTTTTCTGGATTTCTATATGTACCTCGTGCTTGGCTATGATGCCGATACGTATGCAAAACGCGGGGGAACAAAATATTATCAGAAAGCAACAAGTATTGCTGTCTTCGCCGGTTCTGCATCAAAGGGATGGGATGCGACCGGCGGGGGAAATTATAATCGTGTCGAACTTATCAATGAATTGCTCGGTCCTTCTTTTACCCCGTTTCGCGACGCGGTGTTTCACTACCATTACAATGGTCTCGACCTTCTTGCCGAAAAGAAAAACGAAGCGCTGAATAATATTCTCACCGCGTTGGAAGCGGTGGCAAAACTCCGTACCAAACTCAATGCTCGCAGTTACGCGATCAAACTTTTCTTTGATACAAAGTATCTGGAAATTGCCGAAACCTTTCTGCAAATGAACGACCCCTCGGTGTACGCCCGCCTCAATACGTATGACCCATCGCATCAAAAAACCTACGACGAGTATAAAGATAAAATCGGGAAGTAACATTGCTTGTTACGCATATCTTTTGTCGGAATCAATCAGGCATACATCCTAAATCCGAATTTTCTCAATCACCCAACATCAGGTACTGATTCAGGCTTACCGTTAGATTATTTCTTTTTTAAAGAAGTCCGAACAATACATTATTAGATAAATCTTTCCTACTTTACATTCCAATTTTTCAGAAAAGCGAGAGGAATATGTTTATTGTACCCTAACACTCTGAATGAAGAAACCGCTACAACTTATTGTCCTCGAAGACTCGCCGATAGATGTTGAACTCCTCTATCAGGCATTACAGAAAGAAAAAATTTCTTTCACCCCAACCTTGGTGAAAACAAAACGTGATTTTGTTCAAGCCCTTAAAGATTCTACCCCCGATATAATAATTTCCGATTTTCAACTCGGCAATCCTACGTTTGACGGGATGGCGGCATTTCTCCTTGCAAAAGAACTTGTTCCCTCTGTTCCGTTTATCATTCTCACCGGTTCTATGAATGAAGAAACGGCAGTTGAGTGTATGAAAGCCGGCGTTTCAGACTATGTTACGAAAGGACATATCAACCGCATTGTTCCGGCAATCAAAAGCGTATTAGGGCAACGGGAGGTGAAAGATTCACTGCGATTATCGGAAGAATACCTGCGCAACATTTTCGAGAGTTCGCTCGATATGATTATTACGGTTGATAAAAATCGCCATATCGTTGAGTTCAACCGCGCCGCCGAAGAAATCTTCGGATACACCCGCAAAGAGGTGCTGGGAAAACATGTGAGTATGCTGTATGCAGATTCCGACCAGGGGCAAAAAGTGTACACCACCACGCTTGCGAATGGACGCTGTGTTGAAGAAATCGTAAACCGTAAAAAAAACGGAGAAACGTTTTCAACCTTTCTTTCGGCATCCGTACTCCACAACGCGGAAGGAGAACTGTTGGGATTTATGGGAATCTCACGCGATGTTTCGGACATCAAACGGGCGGAAGAAACAAAACAAGCATCCGAGAAAAAGTTTCGGACGTTGTTCGAGAATTCTCCCATTGGAATCGTAATGCTCGACGAATATGAGCGCGTACTCCACGCAAACAAAAGTTTTGAAACGATTTTTCACTACACGCTTGAAGAAATGCTCGGTAAGAACATTCAGTCAATGATTTTACCCGAACACTTTTCCGAGGAGGCAAAATTATTCTCTCGCTTAACAAATGAAGGTAAAACATTTGATAAAGAATCGGTGCGAAAACGGAAAGACGGCTCGCTTATCAACGTTCACGTTTTTGGCGTTCCTATCAATATCGAAGAAAATCATTCGCAGTCGTACCGGCTGTACGTAGATATCACCTTCCGGAAACAGTGGGAAGAGCAATTGAAAGAAAGTGAGTCGCGGTATCGCCTTCTCTTCGAATCCAATCCCGAACCGATGTGGGTGTATGATTTTGAAACCCTCAAATTTTTAGCAATAAATGATGCGGCGGTTTTCCGTTACGGATACACACGTGAAGAATTTTTATCAATGACCATCAAAGATATTCGTCCCGAAGGTGAGGTTCCAAAATTAACCGAGCACCTCCGGCAAATTTTCCCCGACAAACTAAACGTTGGTCAATTCCATCATCGGACAAAAAGCGGCGCAGTGATTGATGTCGAGATATCAGCCCATCCTATTGATTTTGCGGGACGAAAAGCGAGAATCATTATTGCAAAAGATATAACGGAGCAGAAAAAAGCGGAACTCACGCTCCTCAAACTTTCCGACCAGCGGAAGCAATTGCTCGAAGCGTCAGAAACATTTCTTTCTACTCTTTCGCTGGGAGAGCTGCTCGACCGTATCATTCAATCGCTGAAAACGGCTTTACATTTCGATGTATGCGCACTCTATTGGCTCGACGAGGAAGAGAATGTGCTTCGCCCATCGGTCGCGCTTGGCGCAGAATGGATAACCGAAAAATTTTCCGAGTGGATTATTCCGTTAGGACAGGGAATCCTAAGCGATGTCGTACGTTCGGGGAAAAGCGAATTGGTGAACAATGCCCATCTCGACCCGCGTTCTATTTATCCTCCCGGAACCAAAATTCCCTGCGAACATTTGGTTAGTATTCCTGTACGGACGAAAGAAAAAAATCTCGGGGTCATCAATATTGTTCGAAACGCCGACCCGGAATTTACGGCAGAAGAATTTGAATGGATAAAATTATTTATGAGCCATGCTTCGCTCTCCATTCACAATGCATTGTTATTCGAACAAACAAAAATTTCGGAAGAGCGGTACCGCAACCTGTTTGAAGAATCGAAAGATGGTATCTTTATTAGCACCCCCGGAGGTCAACTTGTGGATGTAAACCCTGCCGGCGTTGAGTTATTTGGTTATGACTCGAAAGAGGAACTCCTCGAGGTGAACATTGCAAAAGATTTATATTCGAGTTCAACCGACCGCGAAAAAGTAAAACAGCGACTCGAACAACAGGGGTTCGTCAAGGATTTTGAGTTTTCTATAAAACGAAAAGATGGACAGCGCCGCACCGTTCTCGAAACATCTATCGCCGTCCGCAATCAGAAAGGCGCCGTTGTTGCCTATCGCGGCATCCTCCGGGATATTACCGAACAAAAGAAATTGGAACAGCAACTTCTTCAGGCGCAAAAAATGGAAAGCATCGGTACGCTTGCCGGTGGTATCGCGCATGATTTCAATAATTTGCTCGGCATTATTATGGGGTACTCGTCTCTGCTTGAACGACAAAAAAGCGACCCGGCGAAGTTCTCGCAAAGTGTTGACTCAATTTCGAAGGCGGTATCGCGCGGAGCAAGTTTGGTGAAACAACTCCTCACCTTTGCGAGAAAGAACGAACCGCTTCTTGAATCAGTCAACCTTAATTCAATTTTTGAAGAATTGAAAAAAATGACGGCGGAAACGTTTCCAAAAACCATTACCTGCGTCTTACATCTCGAAAAGCAAATACCCTCCATCGTGGGTGATACCAATCAGTTACATCAAGCGTTTCTGAATTTATGCGTGAATGCGCGGGACGCAATGCCAAAAGGGGGAACGCTTTCGCTTTCCACATCAATACTTGATGGAAGCAAACTGCGCGAGCGTTTCTTCGACGCAACTGATGCATCGTACGTTCGCGTGAGTTTGAGCGATACCGGAACCGGAATGGATGAAGCGACGCGAACGCGAATCTTCGAACCATTTTTTACAACGAAGGAACGGGGGCGGGGAACCGGGTTAGGTCTCGCTGTGGTGTACGGCATTGTTAAAAGTCATCACGGATTTATAG
>JAGXRH010000001.1 GCA_018335975.1 Ignavibacteriales bacterium | reverse complement strand
GTATTCATTGCGGAATTCCTTCGTGATAATTTTTGGAATTCCAAGTTCCGAAAAACCTGACATTTCTATTGGTCGTTTATACTGACATTTTTAATGGGATATTACAAAAATTTAATTTCGCCAATGTCTATGCAGGCGGGAACGACATTACATTAAAAAACCTCAATAAAATCAATACTTCTTTTGCTGTTCTCTTTATTTTTGTATGTTTTGCCCGCAAATATAACTTATTCATCCACTAATTTATTGGAGAACCTATGGCAAAAACCAAAAGTCAAATCATTACCCACATCGCTGACAAAACTGAAACATCTAAAAAAACCTCAGGAATTTTTTTGGAAGAGCTCGTAAAACTCGCTTACAAAGAAGCGAAGAGCACCTTCACAATTCCCGGATTAGGAAAAATCGTTCTCGTTAACCGCAAGGCACGAATGGGACGCAATCCTGCTACCGGAGAAGCAATTAAAATTCCTGCAAAGAGAGTTGTTAAGTTTCGTGTTGCGAAAGCCGCGAAAGACGCAATCCTCGGCAAGAAGTAATTGATTCTGTCATTTACAAAAAACGCTCGACCGAACATACGGGAGAGCGTTTTTTGTTTTAAATTGACTCACAGATTATCTCGCTACCACGAACTTTTTCGTTTCGGTGTATTCCCCTGCCATTAAACGATAATAATACACACCGCTCGGAACGTCACTCGCATCAAAAATAATTTCGTGTTTCCCTTCATCCATGAATCCGTTGCGAATCAGTGTTGCAACTTCTTTTCCTGTAACATCATATACCTTTAACGTTACATCGCTTTTTTCACCTAACTGATAACTAATAACCGTAACCGGATTAAACGGGTTAGGATAATTTTGCGAGAGAGAGTATTTTTTTCTTTGCATCTCATCATTTCGAACAGAAACAGGTAACGTGTTTCCGGAAAGATAAATCGGAACATTTGGTTCATCGTTGTCATTGCTGGAAATAAGCAACGTATCTACATAAACTTGATTCGATAAGGTCGGTATGAACTGAATGATGACAGTCGCAAACGAATCTGGCGGAATAGCGGTGAAGTTTGGCTGCTTTAACTTGAAATTATTGGAACTTAACAACGGAGAAATCGTCAACGCGGCGTTTCCATTGTTCCCAATAATAAAACTTCTCTCGATGGTATCCCCAACGCTTGCATTTCCAAAGCCTATGTCCGAGTTCGAAACAAAAATGTCCGATGCAAATATGGTGGGCGACGCTCCGTGAAACTTTGCAATGCGGTCAACAAATTCCGGATGGTCGATGAACGGGTTGCGTTTATTCTGAAATGACGCTATACGATTATTTCTTGCTTTCTCTCGAGAGTCCGCGCTATCCAACACATTCCATCTCCGAAGCCAAAACTCCTGCGTTGACGAAAGAAAATTTCCGTGATTGGAATCGTAGCGCACCACAAAATAGAGCAATGCGCGCGCTACATTTCCTTTATGTACTTCGCGCGGCTCAAAGACAGTCTCTCCAAAAGAATTTCTTCCAAGTTTTGAACCGCCAACCTGCCACGTAATATTCGAGAGCACCACCCCAAACGGATAATTCGAGCGTGAAGAGTTTGCCGTTTCGTCCGTCGGGAAGAGATGGTTCAAATCAGATTGCATCGGGTCGTTTGAATTAAAAAAACTTTGTGGCCACGTGTGTTCCGTGTTGAAATTCTGGTTCTGTGCTTCGGTTCGTGTCGCCGCTTTTATTTTTCTTCCCGTGTAGACACATTCAATCGTATCATCATTATTGTAATCATCAATGGTTTCAAACATTCTATCACGCGCGGTGTTGTAACCGAGCGTTGTGTGATTTTTTGAAAAATTATACAATGCGGTTTTCAATTCTTCATTGCGCAAATTTTGTGTGAAGGAATACAGCGCGTCGGAATATTTTCCAATAGCAGAAACAGTAAACCCGACATCGCCAATAAATTGATTGTCGATTTCAAACAAGACCACATCGCGGAATGAAATATTATGTTTAGTAGAGAAATATATTTTTCTTGCAATGCTGTCATTGGCAGGAACAACAAAATTCGTATCACGAATAAAAAATTCTTTTCGAAAATTATTTATGTCGGTTACGTGAACTTCCTCAGCGCTCTTATTCACAACCCAGAAGAAAACCGAGTCGGTGGTATTGGTCACTACCGTATCAAACGAAAGCGGTTGTGGTCGGATTTCGAGCAACGTTTGAGAAAAAAGATTCTGAGAAATGAAAAATAAAATAAAAAGGGAAAAATGTTTCATTGATAATGGGAGTTAAATTGCGTCGTAAAAATACAACTAATTTTGTTTACTATTTCTTTGCGCATTCCAAACTCCCGCAAGTACCAAGGTGCCGCCGAGCGCAATGTATGTCGTGAATTTTTCCCCCAGAAGCGGGATGGCAATAACGGTCGTTGCAATCGGTTCGAGATACATAAAAATTCCCGCCCGCGCTGCGCCAAGTTTTGCAATGCCTTCTTGCCAAATCCATTGCGTTATTGTTCCAAGTGTTCCAAGAAAAAGAAGAGCGAAAATTGTTTCTGTTTCCAGTGAATACAATTTTGAAACATTTGAAGTGAAAGCAACGTACATCAAACAAGTGATGGTCATAGGAAGAAAGAGCATAAATGTTACAACCAGTGGATGATGTTTGCGGGAAATATCTCGTGTTGCGATAGTGAATAACGCCCACGTATGCGCGGTAAAAAGAACAATCCAATCGCCAACGCTTTTCATTCCGCCGAAATTTTTTATATCGCCGTTAAAAACGAGAAGCGAAATTCCGAATGTTGAAATACCGATGCCTATAATTTCCTTCCCTCCCAATTTTTCTTTTAAAATGAGACACGAAAGCAAAGCCATTGCGAGCGGCGTAACGGCAATAATCCAACTGCTATTCGTCGCAGTGGTAAATTGAAGCCCGACCGCTTGAACAATAAAATGTGTTGCAATGATGATTGCGCCAATCGCAATCGGTTTCACATCTTCTTTTGAAAAGGTGAATGGGATTTTCTTTGCAACAATTATAGCGTAGAGAATCGGAAGACCAAGAAGAAAACGTAAGCCGATGAGTTCCATCGGAGAAATTGCCGCAAGACAGATCTTCATGGCGACAAACGTCCAACCCCAAATAGTAACGCAAAAAATGAGGAGCACGCGAATGGAGAGCAACGACGTCATTTCCCTCTTCAAATATTTTTTCTAAAAAGTGAACTATCCTTGCCATCCCGTTCAAAGCCAATCTTCATTAAATACTCACGATGTGCTTTTATGGTTGTTCTTGTTTCGAAACGATGAAATCCTTTCTCGTGAAAATTTTTTACTTGTTCCGAAAAGGAGAAATGCGCATTCTTCAAATCGCGGTAATCGGGAATAACATAATCGAGATGAATGGCGACTGTCTCCGCTGATTGAATTTCATACACAAACAAACCGACAGGAATTAAATTACGGAGAATGAAATACCCTTGCGGCTTTGTAAGTTTCTCCCAATCAAATTCCGGAAAAAATTTTTCAATGTCTCTTCCATAAAATTGCAGAAAACGGTCAAGGTAATTTGTTTTCACTTCGGGAAGTTGGAGAAGAGAAAAATAATCTTTCTTTCGCGCCGCAATGAACAGATGATATGCGTTCACGCAGGTATTCCACGTGTTCAGCAAAACGACCGGATACGACTGAATAATCAACCCGTACACCGCGAAGGTAAAGGCACCGAACATATTGAACCAACGCAATTTCCAGATGTTGTTCATCATCAACGCTACCGCGATGAGTATTGAACCGGCATAACCGATGAGATGGTACCAATCCATAATTTTAGGAACAGAAATAAAAAAACCTGTGAGAAAAATTCATCTCACAGGTTCAAATATATAAGAAAAGAGTTACTTCGTTAACATCATTCGTTTTGTTTCCGAAGAACTTTCCGTTGCTAACCGATAGAAGTACATTCCGCTCGGAAGTATTTCTGCATTCCATTGAACAGAATAATTTCCTGCATCTTTCGTTTCGTTAACGAGCGTAGCAACTTCATTACCGAGAATGTTGAACACTTTCAGCGTTACAAATGACGAGCGACCAATAACGAATGACAATCTTGTGCTTGGATTAAAAGGGTTTGGATAATTTTGTGCGAGCAAAAATTTTGTCGCTTCTTTATTAATTCCATCGTTCACGCCTGTTACATTTCCAAACGTGCCGTCGGGATTGATATTCTGCGCATATAATCCTCCCGCGTCGTTTCGTTTATCCGTCCACACAAGTTTCGACATTCCATTTGACCCAACGACTGCATTCAATCGCAACTTTTCGCTCGCAACTCCAGAAACCGTGAGAATGTTCCCTCCCCATTGCATATTTCCCGCGCTATCAATCATAAAACTTTTGATAACATCATTAACTCCGGAAAATGGAAGTTCATTATAATACACCATTACATTATTTTCGTACGCGCGCGCAGAAAGTGAAGAAAAACTATTTTCATCCATTGCTTTGAAAACTTTTCCTTCGTCATTCCATATTCGCGTTCCGTTTGCAGAAAATTTTTGCCCATAAACTCCAAATTGACTTTGCAGCGAATTTGCTTCTTTCCAAAACATATACGTTTCACTTGTTGCAGAATTATACGCAACCATCGGGTCGAAATGATGCTGCGATGCGTTGATTGAACCTGCAACGCCGTTTTCCGGAAAAAGATGTTCTCCGCTTGAGGAAAAATGCTGCACGAAACCTGTCGTTAAGTTTGTAGAATTTCTGTCATCGTGCCAAACATACAATGCGCCGTTATTTCCATCAGGAAAAATTTTCGGTGTATAAAATCCTGCCACGCGACCAAGTTTGTACACTGTATCGGGATTTGATGACCACAATGGATTTCCTGACGGAGAAAATTTTTGTGAATACAAATGATAATTTTGCGGACTGATAAACGAACCCTGATACCCTGCCCAATACATTATCACACTCCCGCTATCGGAAGAAACGAGCGATGGATAGGTGTAATTCTCGTTAGTAATTCCTGTAAGATAAATCGGGTCATCACCCCACATTGTAAATCCTGTGCGCGAAAGTTTTTGCATTGCAATTTTATTAGGCGTAGAGCCAAACACCCACGTTACTACATAATTACCATCGGAAGTTTGCGCAACTTTCGGATTCGGTTGATACGTTGACGATGATGTTGAAAGCGAAACGCCGTTTTCTCCCCACAAAAAATTTCCACTCGAAGAAATTTTATATGCAAACGGATTGATGCTTCCGCCGTTGCGCGTATCAGTGAAAACAATAATCGCATTGTCGCTATCATCAACAATCATATCCCAATCAACGAGCGAACTCGATTGCGGATTTCCACTCACGAGCAAACCATCATCAGTAAATTGTTTTTCGCCAAGAGCATTTAATCGCTGCACATACACAGCATAACCCGACGCGCGATTATCAAACCACGAAATAAAACATCCGTTATCAGAAGTGTTTCCGATTTTCGGAAGTACTTGCTCGCCGCTTACATCGCAGACTTGCAGGTTTTCGTTTGGGTTGGATGACCATTGCGCAATGGAAGAAATAGAAATAAAAAGAAAGAGAAAAAACGTTGAAATGATTTTCATTGTGGTGTGGATTCCTAATTAGTTAAAAAATATTTTGTAAAAGGCGGGATAAATTTAGGGAGAAAGTTGGAGTTCTCCAATTCTGTTCTTAATAAAATCATCTACAATACAACGGTTTGAAGTATAATGACGAATGCTTATCTTTTCGATGAATTTTATTCTTTTATTCTACATCATTATGGAAACAGTATCAACCATTGAATCATTCACGTCTGTTCTTTCTCAAAACCAGTTGCTTGCAAAATATGGCATAAGCAGGATTGGAGTTTTCGGTTCTTTTGCTCGCGGTGAAACGTCAAACGATATTGATGTTTTCATTGAAGAAAATATTAACCCTTTTATGTTGTTGGAATTTAAAGAAGAATTGGAGAATCTCACAAGTAAGAAAATTGACCTTGTTATGAAAAAATATGCAAACCCGATTATTCTGTATCGTGCAGAAAAAGATATGCTCTATGTCTCCTAATCGAAAAAATGATTTGCTTTACTTGCTGAACATTCTTGAAGCCATCAAGAAGATTGAAGTGTATATCGGCGGAATTAATGATGCTGAAAGTTTTTATATCAAGGATGAACAATTACAATTCAATGCTTGTTTGAGTTTGTTAACACATATCGGTGAAAGCGTAAATAAAATATGTTCTGAACTCAAAAATGATGAAACGTCAGTTGATTGGAAAAATATTTCCGGATTCAGGAATAGAATTGCTCACGATTATACCGGACTCGATATCTTCATTGTCTTTCGAATCATTGAAGAAGAATTACCCATGTTGGAAGAAAAGATTTATCTGCTCATAAATAAAAATCTTTCAACGGGGTATTTGATTCGCATGAGTTTCATGCAGCAAAAGTAAGCCAATTCTACCAACACATAGATTTCAGTCGAATCAGCAAAGGCGTATAAATTAAAAACGCAATCGCTTTTTGAGAAATCGCATTATTAGTAACGGACAAACGATTACTTCATCAAAATCATTTTCTTCGTTTCGGAAAAATTACCTGCCTTCAATTGATAGAAGTATAATCCACTCGGAAATTTTTCTGCATTCCATTGAATGGATTTGGGAGAAAAAAAACCGCCTCAACAAAATTTGTTGAGGCGTAATTCTATTCATGTTCGATGATTAGTGGAAACCAATTATTTTTCCACAGCATTTTTGGGTAGAACTTTTATCCAAAAACAATCAGGGCTTGTATAAGGAAAGTCGTACCCTTCACTCGGAATCCCCCTATATTTTTCTTGCTTAAATTGTTCTTCGTCCATCTCAGTTACTTTTGATATGTAAAACGCATTATCAATTCTTCGTTCATCAGAAAACTTTTCATCAAATGAATAGGTGATATAGTTTCTGAAATTAAAGAAAGAAGAATTACTATCAAAAGATACTTCGTAGAAACGAGATGTACGTTCCCTTGTTTCCTCAACTCTTTGATATCCCAGATTTACTATTACTTTATAAGTTTCAATAGTATCAACGGTTCGTATCCTATTTTTTTGCAACTTATATTCATAATCGGGCATTAAGATAAAACTTGAATTAAAGATAGAGGAGTGTGGAGGAACAAAAGTTATCCTTTCCTCTTTTGTTACCGTTGCAACGGTGTTTGTACCACCACCGGAAGTGCTTTGAGATAACATTCTTAGCAGCGGAACCCCCTCGTATTGATATGATTTATATATCGAAAATGACGATGATTGTGTAACTTCTTTATCATTCCAATAATCAAGTTTTACCGCATTTACAATAAGTGAAGATTTTTTCCAATCCACGTATATTGGCTGTTCGGATTTGTTAGTGAGCATAAAATACATCACACCTCCATCGCTCCAAAAATCATAAGCGATGGAAACAGTATCATTATCAAACAACCAATATTTGTTTTCGGTATGTTTCAATTTATTCGTTTTTGTCTGATACAGTTGTATAAACGAGGAATTGCAACCAATAAATAAGGGGAGTGTTGTTAAAAATAAGAAGGTTATTTTTTTCATTTCCAAGAATGGTGAAGATTTTTAATGATGAATTATGAAAAAAATTATTGAGAATTCAATATAAATGCTCGCCCGTTATGATTAATTATTATCTTTGATGCCGATGTACTCATTAAGGTATGAATACATGTATGATGAACAGATAATACTGCTTCCTGAAGTTTCTGATCGTCTTCTAAATACTCAACTTCTAAACCAAATTCTTTACATTTTTTTGCCGATATATGCCTTGAATGGGATTTTGTAAGTGCATGACTCCCTAATTCTTCAATAATTTTGGCTATTTTTTGAGGTGCGTCCGCTTTACCAGTAAACATTCCAGTTTCTAACCATTCTTTTACCATTTCTACTGACCAATCTATTGCTTTTTGGCATTCACCTAATAATGTTGGATTGTATTTTGAAATAATAGTTTGCCAAATTGGTATTTTGCTTGGATCACTAGAACATTCCTCCATAGCGCGTTTGAATTCTTCGATAATTCCATGAGCCGGTAAACTGTAGAACTGAGGGTCAATAGGACCAAGGCTTGAGTGTTTGCCCATTAAAATTGATTTACAAGCACACGCAATCATTGTTCCAGCTGACATTGCTATCTCTGGAACGATAGCCCTTATATCATTACCAAATATTTCTCGGAGATAATTTACAATTGATTCGGTTGCTGCTGCGTCACCTCCAGGAGTATGTAATAGAAGATCTAATCCTTTTGTTTTATCTAATTCGTGAACAGTTGTCATAAATCCGGTTTTGTCATTATCATTTATTTCCAATGAATATGCACGCGGTTTTTGTAACCAACCTGAATAATAGACAATAACGTTTCGTCCTGTTAGTTCATTTAGCTGTCTAAGATATTTTCTTAAAATTACGTCATGTGGTCCACCAGTTTCCTGGAGTTCATCCAATAAGGTGTTCCAATTTGGCATTGGTCATTTCTCCCATAATAGGTTTATTGTTAAATCCTTTTGTTAGTTCGTTCTTATCTAATTTTTCAATTGTCCGATTGATCAATTTAGTTCCAGAGTTCTTCGATATTTTTTTTCTTTCTTCTTCCTTGTCAAGTTGAAGCAATTTAAAACCTTCAAGAATTTTCTGTTCATCAAGTTTCGGCATAGATTTTTTTGTTAAATATTAATTATGATTTGAATACAATTTTTTTCGTAGAAAAGATACTGATTTGAGGTTGTTTATACAATTTGTGTAAGATTTAGTCGCTTAAAATTTGAGCCATTTCGCCATTTTCTTCTCAACTTGCTCTGTGTGTAAACGCGACCTTCTTCGACATCTTTTAATCCACGTCCAATCTTTTGTAAGACATACAAATGATATTGAATATCTTCTAATGTGCAATCGCTCGGAAAGGTTTTGAGAAGTTTGTTCACTTCTTGTTTTGCTGTTTGCATAAATGATTTGTGTTAGTATTTGAAAAATTTTTACGGTAAAAAATATAGAAAATCGAAAAGCAAAGGAAATACTGCATCAAAAAAATCTATTCCCTCATCATTCTCCAAAGCAAACCACCGCATACAACCGCAACAAGCAATAACACTAAACCCAAAACCATTTCTCCCAACAATAATTTTCTCATTCCAAATAAAGAAGAATATACAAGCACGACTCCGGCAAACCGTTGTGAGAGATTTTACAAACTTTAATGTAATAGCATATCCATATTCTTCCGCAATTCAGAAAGTTGTTTCGTGTTCAACTTCCCGATTTTATTTTTCAATCGTCTCTTGTCAATTGCGCGAACCTGAAAGACTAATGCAACTGACGTTCGCTCTAAATTATTTTCTTCATCGGGTTTGATGAGAAATGTTCCCGGAAAAGTTTGTGCTGACAACTGCGAAGTCATAGGCACAATAAGAACCGTTGGGAGTTATTTTTCAAATCGGGAAGATTGAACCACAATGGCGGGACGGATTCCTGCTTGTTCGTGTCCATTGCTTGCGGGAATCTCAACGGAATAAATATCACCTATCTCCATCAAGAGAGACTCTTTTCAAATCCAGTTAATGCTTCATCGCTCAATCGCCCCCATTGTCCAAACTCTTCACGCAAAGTAATCGTGGCTTGATTTTGCTGGACCAAAATACTTTCTTTGAACAAGTGAACAATTTTGAGAAGGTTCGGAAATGCCTCTTCGGGCAATTCTCTCACCTCTTCCATCAATGCTTGCTGAAAATTCATAGTGTTCTCCATAATCGTTATGAAATATTATTAGTTGATAAATACATTCTTTATTTTTTCCAAAAATTAACGGTGAGAAATTACAGAAATATTTTAGAAGAGTCAAAAAGAATTTTCATTCCCTCATCATCCTCCAAAGCAAACCACCACACACCACCGCAACAAGCAACAACGCTAAACCTAAAACCATTTCTCCCAATAAAAATTTTCCCATTCCAAAGAGCGAAGAATACACCAACACAACTCCCGCGAGCCATTGCAGCATTTGTTTTCCAAAATTGAAATCAGTTTTTACATTTGGAAGAATTTTTGCAATCGGTTTCCACATTCCGCCGGGACGAATGCGCGTGTAAAATTCTTTCAGCACATTTTCATCCGTTGGTTTAGTGAGAAACGTAACAACAAGCCACACAACCGTTGTAACGCCGACAATAAAGAAAAGTGAATTGGGAAAAGTTACATCCGTAAGAAATTTTATATAACCGTACGCAAAAAACGGCGTAAGCATTGCGGCAATTTCGCTCCACGCATTTACACGCCACCAATACCATCGCAAAATCAAGACAAGTCCAAGTCCCGCGCCCGCCTCAATAATAAACATCCACGCGCCGGAAATTGTTTGAATGAAAATTGTTAGAACAACGGAAACCAACATCAAAAGTATTGTTGTAATTCTGGAAACACGAACGTACTCTTTCTCTTCCGCATCTTTTTTAACAAAGCGGCGATAAAAATCATTCACCACATACGACGTTCCCCAATTTAAGTGAGTCGCAATCGTTGACATATACGCAGCGAAAAATGCGGCGACTAACATTCCGAGTAATCCCGTTGGAAGATAATCGCGCATTGCAAAAACGTAACCAAGTTTTTTATCAGCGAGCGAAAGTTGCGGATACAAAACGAGCGTTGCAAGTCCCGTTAAAATCCAGGGCCACGGACGCAAACAATAATGCGCAACCGTGAACCACAACGTAGCAAGCACGCTGTGTCGTTCATCTTTTGCCGCCATCATTCGCTGTGCAACATAACCGCCGCCGCCCGGTTCCGCTCCCGGATACCACGATGCCCACCATTGAATTCCGATGTATGCAAGAAATCCCGTAACGGAAAGTGAAAATGAAGTTGCTAAACCTTGAAGGTTTTTAAAACCTTCAAGGTTTGATTCAACACTTGGAAAGAAATTGAAAAAATCTTTCGGAAGTTTTTGCTGCAATCCCGCAATGCCGCCGACTTGCGGAAGATTGAGTAAAAGAATTGCAAGCACAATCGTTCCCACCATTGCAAACACGAATTGAAACACATCAGTTGCCGCAACGCCCCACAATCCCGACATCGCCGAATACGCCGCAACAAGCACCATACACGCGGCGATGTACAAAATAACTTGCGAATGTGAAATTCCGAAAATGCCTTCGAGAATGGACATCATTGCAACGTTCACCCATCCCATAATAATGCAGTTGAGAAACAAGCCGAGATACAACGCACGAAATCCACGAAGAAATGCGGCGGGTTTTCCGGAGTACCGAAGTTCAATAAATTCCACATCGGTCATCACTCCCGCACGACGCCAAAGTTTTGCGAAGAAAAAAATGGTGAGAACGCCGCCGAATACAAAATTCCACCAGAGCCAATTGCCGGCGATTCCGTGTTGCGCGACGAGTTCTGTTACAGCAAGTGGCGTATCAGCAGCGAATGTTGTTGCAACCATTGACGTTCCCGCAAGCCACCACGGCAAATTTCTTCCCGAAAGGAAAAATTCCGATGTACCTTTGCTCGCGCGTTTGGAATAATAAATTCCGATTGCGATGGAGATAAGAAAATAAATGATGATGATGGAGTAATCGAGAAGATGCATTTTTTGATTTTAGATTTTAGAAGTTAGATTTTAGATGGAATTACGATTGTTCTATTTCAAGTGGAATTACATTTCCGATAACGTGTTCTAATTTTTTTATGTTCTTTTTGAAGAGTTCCGTCGGAGAAAATAAAACACAGAGAAATATAAAGTCACTAAATTCTACAAATCCAGTATACTCGGGAGTAGGGTACGTATTGATGAGAATTTCTCGTAGTAATGTTTTTTCATCTTTTCTTTTTACTGTTTGGGAATAAATTATTTTACAATCTGGGAAATCTTTTTTTATTTCTTTTTCTTCTATTGCCAGAAAAGAATCCAAATCCAAAACATTTTTATCTTTACTTATTATGTTTACATACATCCATTCTTTATTCGCAGCAGACTTTTCTAATGTAAGACCTCTTTGATAAAAAGTTGCAAGCACGTTTTGTTTTTTTGTTCCATCTATAATCCAACCAAATGGCGCCGGTAAAATAACACCGTGCTTTCCGCTGAATGGAATTGCTCCAAACGCTTGGAATTGTTTTAAATCTTTGAAATTGAGAATGTCAAGTTCTAAATCAGTAATGTCGTAATGTGCTCTATTGATTGCGGCTTGCGAAAACCCCTCATTAGAAATCATTATTCCTTTATGTGCTTCTACGTCGTTCAATAACCCAATAAAAGATTCAACGTCCTTTACATCTATCTTTGTGGAATAGTATTTTGCATCTATTACAATTCTCATTTTGTTTCCAAGAAAATAATCTTCGATTAAGACATCTATTTGTCTCTCTATCTTTGAAAATTTTCCTTCTATCTTTACATTGTATAGAATGGTTGCATTAGGAAATTCACTTTTAAAATGTTGATGAATTTCATTTTCGTATTCTTTCCAATCCATTATTTATAAGAATCTAAAATGTAAAGTCTAATATTTTCAAATCTCAATAATTCCAATTATCCCAAGTGCATCATCTCAGTGTTTCTTTGTGTCCCTCGTGTCTTAGTGGTAAAAAATAAAACCACTAAGGCACAAAGAAGCACTAAGGTTCACTAAGAATTATTTTTCAATATTACGTTACTCAAATTTCCAGCAATTATTGTTACAGTACAGCCAATAAATGTGTGCCAAGTAAAGTCAATCTTGCTAAAATATAAAACGCAAACCATCGAAAGCAAACCACAAATAAATCCAACAAAGGCATCGCGTTGTGTTGTGTGTTTGAAGAGCAATCCGAGAAAAAATGTTCCGAGCAATCCACCGTATGTTACTGATGCAATTTTCAAACCGATTTCTACAACGGGATTTTTTGTATCGGTAAATAACATTGCGCCGCCGATTAATACAATTCCCCAAACAAGTGTAAAAATTTTTGACCAAAAAATTTCTTTGTTTTGTTCTTGTAGAGACGTTGCATGTAACGTCTCTACGTTTTTCGTTTTAAATAAATCAAGATACGATGATGAAGCGAGAGAACTAATTGAAGAAGAAAGCGTTCCCATTGCAGATGCGAGAACACCGGCAACAACAAGTCCCGCAATTCCCGTTGGCAAATTTTCGACAATGAATTTCGGAAATATTTCATCGGAAGATTTTAAGCCAAGTTGCTGAAATGAAACGCCGTTGTAAAAAGCGTACAAACACAATCCGAGCATCAGAAAAAATGCAAATTGCAAAACGATAAATGTTGCATCGAGCATCAACGCCTTTTGACTTTCGCGTTTTGTTTTGCAGCCAAGCAATCGCTGAACGAGAAGTTGGTCGGTTCCGTGTGATGCCATGGTGAGAAATGTTCCACCGAGAATTCCGCCAATGATTGTATATGGAGAAGAAAGAAACTCTACGAAGGAATTTCCAAATTTCAAATTCCAAATTTCAAATTTGTTTGTTCCGTTTTGTGTGGCAAAATGAATTACATCGGAAAATCCATTTGGCAAATGTTGGAGAATCAAAATCATCGAAGCAACTGCGCCGCCGAGATAAATAAAAAGTTGCACAACATCCATCGCGACAACGGCTTTGAGTCCGCCGAGATAGGTGTACGCGAGCGTGAAAATCCCGATGAGAAAAATACTTGTGGTGTAATCGAAACCGGTGATGAGGTGAACGGGAATTGCTGTTGCGAAAAGTCGAACGCCGGAAGCAAGAACGCGCGTAACAATAAAAACCGAGGAAGTAAATTTACGAAGCGGTAAGCCAAAACGCTTGCCGAGAAAATCGTATGCAGTTTCCAAATCGCCGTTGTAATACGCGGGAATAAAAATTAAACTGACGAGAAGGCGACCAATAAAATATCCGATTGCAACTTGGAGAAAGTGCATATCGCTTTTATACGCAAGACCGGGAATGCTGATGAATGTGAGCGTGGAAGTTTCACTCGCAACTATGGAAAATCCCACTGACCACCACGACATTTCTTTTCCGCCAAGAAAATAATCGCGCGAGGATTTTTGTTTTCCTGCAATAAGAATTCCCGCAACAGTTACACCAACAAGGTAAACCGCGACGATGATATAATCGAGAAGAGAGAAGCCCACAAGCGATTTTATATTTTATATTTTAGATTTTACATTGTTCCGCTTGGATGTTTTCAGCGATGCGATGAATATTTTAGTAAGTTCGGTTGCTTCTTTCATAATACTTTTCATTCGCTCTTCTTTTACTATTTCAGATTCTACAAGCAGTTCCATCCAGTACAACGATTCATCACATTCTTCCAATACGATTCCAAGTTTAGAAATAAAGTCTGCTTGCGAACGGGCAAAACAAGCAGCCCGATAATTTGCTCCAACGGAAGTTCCAGCGCGAAGTAATTGATTTCCAATAACTTTGGCTGCTTCGGTTTTTGGAAGTGAACTCACAAGTTTAATCACTCGAAGAGCAAATTGCTTTATTCGTCGTTTCAATTCTTCTTCCGACATAGAACTTCCTTCCAATCTAAAATATCAAATGTAAAATGTAAAATATTTTTATTCTTCCAGCGCTTCTGCGAGCGAATCGTAAAACGCAAACGATTGGTCCATCATTATCGCTTGCATTGTTTCGATTATTTCTGCATTTACTCCTGCAAGACGCAAATCGAAATCGTACTCCTCCGAAAGTTGTTTGGTAAAAAGAAGCGCGCTTAAACCGTGTTCATCGGCTTCCTGCACGTCGGTTAAGTCAAGAACAAGAGTTTGAACTTTATCTTCTTTGCACACAACGAGCAGTTCTGCTTTTAAATAACTGGAAGTTGATGCATCGAGTTTCGGTTCATAGAGCGAAAGGATTGTTACGTCGTCTTTTGTTTCGAGAGAAAAGTTGAGATTCATATTTATAGTTAATTATTATTATGTCATGCTGAACTTGTTTCTCCAAAGGAGTCCTTCGGACAGCATTTTGCAAATAGATCCCGAAACAAGTTCGGGATGACAAGTTGTTAAAACATTTTCAAACTTTGCGTTAACCAATCGTAGGTGATTTGGTTTAATTTTTTATCGCGTTGGCTTGCGGTGAAAAAAATATTGTAAAACGTTTGTGCGTGTTGATGAAAAAAACCAATGCGATGTGCGGCGTTAGATGCTTTGCAAATATACGCCGATGCGAGTTCAAAATCGCAATTCAAATCGAGGGCAACATCATATTTTTTCTTTTTTACTTTACGAAGAAATTCTTCTTTGGGAACGCCGAAACGATTTTTATCAGACGGAGAAAAAAAGATTGTTTCGTAAAAGGCAAACTCTTGTTTTGTGCGTGGAAGATTGAGAAAATCAACATACGTTACGTTCATTGTGGAAAGTTCTGCTTCGAGCGATTGCAAACTTTTTCCTGCGGCGATTGCAGCGTTGTATTCGGTTGGCAAAATGATAAGGATGCTTTGCGCATGCGAAAAAAAATTCGTGAGTGTTCGCGGTTGTTCTTTCAACTTCCGAAATTTTCTCTGCGAAATTTTGAGTCCGGCAAATTTCATCAAATCTGTTACTGTGTGGATTACCGTAACTTTATCCGCCCATTTGCGAACGTTTTGTATTTTTTGTTCTACTGAATCAACCATAAATACTTCTCGTCATTGCGAGGAGTGAAACGACGAAGCAATCTTTTGGGAGATTACTTCGCTTCCGCTCGCAAAGACAATTTCATTTTACCATTTTCAAAAAATCTTCTTCACTTAAAATTGTTATTCCTAACGATTTTGCTTTTTCCAATTTTGAACCCGCATCATCGCCAACGATAACATAATCAACATTTTTACTCACGCTTGAAGCGGTTTTTCCACCATTTGATTCAACCATATTTTTTGCTTCATCGCGTTTGAGTGTTGGAAGTGTTCCGGTAAGCACAAATGTTTTTCCGGAAAGTTTTCCTTGCGTTTGCTTTTTGTCTTGCGAAAGTTGTAAACCGAATTTTTTCAATCGCTCGACAATTTCTCTGTTATGTTTTTCAGAAAAGAAATGCACGATACTCTCGGCTATTTTGGGTCCGATGTCATCAACTTCGAGCAATTGTTCTTTCGTCGCTTTTTCCAATTCCTCAATCGAAGAAAATTGTTCAGCGAGTTTTTGTGCTATTGTTGAACCAACGTGTCGAATTCCCATCGAATACAACACGCGATGATATGATTTCGATTTGCTTGCTTCAATCCCTTCTAAAAGATTTTGAACGCTTTTTTCTCCCCAACGTTCAATTTGAACTAGTTCATCTTTTCGTTTGTGCAACTCATACAAATCGGAATAATTTTTTACAAACTTTTTCTCGATAAGTATTTTAACCACGGCTTCACCAAGTCCGTCAATATCCATCGAGCCGCGCATTGCAAAGTGTTCAATTCTTCCTTGCACTTGCGCGGGACAATCGGAATTTTCGCAATAATAATTTGCCTCGTCTTCATTCTTGAAAATTTTCGATGTACATTCGGGACAAGTTGAAGGAAATTTGTACGGTTTCGACTTGGAATTTCTTTTTTCCAATACGACCGAAGTAACTTTTGGAATCACATCGCCCCCTTTTTCAACAATAACTGTATCGCCGACGCGACAATCAATTTCGTTTATATAATCTTCATTGTAGAGCGACGCGCGAGAAACTGTCGTACCGCCAAGAAAAACTGGTTTGAGTTCTGCAACGGGAGTAATTGTTCCGAGTCGTCCAACTTGCAAAGTAATATCGTTCAAAATCGTTTCTGCTTTTCTCGAAGCAAACTTAAACGCCACAGCCCAACGTGGAGATTTTGCAACTGTCCCGAGTCGTTGTTGTTGTTCGAGTGAATCCACTTTCACAACAACGCCATCAATATCGTACGGAAGTGTTTCGCGTTTTTCTTCCCATGTTTTCCAAAACGAAATTACTTCTTCAATTGAATTGCACACGCAAAATTCTTCGTTCACCGGAAAGCCAAGTTTCTTCAACAGTTTTAAATTGTCAGAATGAAATCCCTTTGTGTCTTGGTGTCTTTGTGGTGAAAAATAATACGCGAAGAATTGTAACTTTCTTGACGCAACAATTTTCGGGTCTTGCATTTTCAGTGTTCCAGATGTAAAATTGCGCGGATTCATAAAAGTTTTTTCGCTTTTCTTTTCTTGTTCTTTGTTGAGTGCGGCAAAATCTTTTCCTAACATAAACACTTCGCCGCGAACTTCAAAATCATTTTTTTCTTTTACGGAAAGCGGAATTGCGCGAATGGTTTTTACATTATTTGTAATCGTATCGCCTTGTGTTCCATCTCCGCGTGTTGCTCCAACTTCGAGAATTCCGTTTCGATATTGTAATGCAAGCGCAACACCATCGAATTTCAATTCACACACGTAACGAATTTTTTCATCCGGTAATAATTTTCTCACCCGTTCATCGAAATCCCGAATATCTTTTTCATCGTACGTGTTTTGCAAACTCAACATTTGCGTTGAGTGAATGTGCGTTGGAAATTCCTTCGTCGGTTTTCCTCCAACTCGTTGTGAAGGAGAATCGGAAGTTTTGAGTTCGGGAAATTCTTCTTCGAGCGAAATCAGTTCGCGCATTAACGCATCGTACGCTTCATCGGAAATAGTCGGCTGCGATAAAACGTAATAGCGTTCATCGTGTTCCAAAATTTCTTTGCGAAGTTTGATGATACGTGCGGGCGCATCCCTTTGGGATTTTTGTATTTCTTTACTGAACGCCACTTGAATCCTCCTTTTCTTCTTGCAACGTTCCTATATTTCCTTTTTTATCGAAGCGCTGTAATGTTTCTTTATCGAGAATAGAGTTACGCAGAATCGTTCCTTCTCTTCCCAACGCGCCAATGAAACGATTGTTGAGTGTGAAGTGAATTTTTCCTGCATCGCTCGCCGTTACCGAGAATTTCTTTTTCGAAGAGAAACTTGCTTTTTCATTTTTCGCAAGCGTAACTTTGGTCGAAAGTTTTCCATCTACGCGAACGATGATCCAGACACTATCCATTGCAACAGCAACTAATCGGAGCGAATCCTTTCTCGCGGCAACGGCTTCGTTTTCTTTTACGATTTCATCGAAAGGAATTTCTTCCACGTTCTTTTCTTCCTTCGCGCTGAATTTTGAAACAACAAAGACAACGCCGAGAAGCAACGCAAACAAAACAATGCCTTTTACATAATCCTGCCGTTGCAGTGATTTCTTTTTTGCCCGATGATTCTCTCCCGTTTTTTCAGCAATTATTTCTGCTACCTGTTCGCTCGGTCCGCTCGATGATTCATTTGTCACAATGCCGGTTTGTTCGTTTGCTTGTTCATCCGGAATGTTTTCCGGTTTGTTCTTTTCAAACGAGTGAAAAAGTTTATCGGCATCGAGTTCAACAGTGTGTGCGAAGGCACGGATGAATGACCGAAGATATGCGGGGGGAACCACATCGAAATTATTTTCCTCAATCGCTTTGAGAAATCTCCGGTTAATACGGGTGAGGGCGGCAATATCGTTCAGCGATAATCCTTTTTCTTCGCGGGCGTGTTTGAGTTGTTCGGAGATGGTGTTCACAGGAAAAATTTTTTGCGGAAAAAAGTACGAAGAACGAGAGAGAGTAGAAAATATGACAAACGACCGCTCGACTTTGTAAGCAAAAGGTCATCCCGAACGGCTCGAAATGACCTTAAACTATACGAAGCAATACTCAATATTATTTTACAAGCATTAATTTCTTTACCGATGAAAATTTTTCCGTTTGGAGTTTGTAAAAATAGACTCCGCTTTGCAGGTTGTTTGGCTCCCATCGCACAGAATGTACGCCCGCAGTCCGTTGTTCACTGAGGAGGGTTGCAATGTGTTCACCAAGCACGTTAAAGACATTCAGCGTAACAAAACTTTTTTCAGGCAGTGCGAAATGAATTGTCGTTGCGGGATTAAATGGATTAGGAAAATTTTGTTTCAAAGAATACTCCAATGGGATGCCGTTATTATTCGATACACCCGACGGTGCAATGGAACCGTTGTACCCGAACAGAACACCGGAACCATTAGTTGCAACGAACGCGGGAATAAAAATAATGCTATCAACGTTTTGCCACTGCGGAAGAGATATGCTTCCTTCGCCTGAAGAAATATCGAAGGAGAGGAGAGAATAATTTCTTGCGCTGTCTAAAATAAATTTTCCCCGATATGGGTTTCCGATAGGGTCGCCGAAAGTCATATCAAGCGAGCCGGAAAGATGGTTTCCGATTATTTTCAAATTATACGCTCCGAGCGCAGAGAGCGGTGCAAGCGCTTCATTCGTGAGTTCAAACGGTATATTCGTGGTTCGGCGATGAATAAGCGTTTGCGGATAACTTGCACCTTCGCTGTAATGCGGAAGATTGGTGTTGGCGCGAGAGCCGGTAAAATAATTCCACACGCAATAGTTTGCATACACATCGGCAAGATTTGTTCCGTAGGAAGTTAAGGCGCTATCGAGAGCAATTTCACCCGACACTCCTCCAATCGTTTCTTCCCATACTTTATGAATTGCGCTTACGCCATAACTTTCAGAAACGTGATGCGCAAAAATACACGCGGAATATTCGTGCGCGCCATCTTCTAAGAGTAGTGAATTATGGGGAGCAAGAAACACTCCAGAAGGTACGTTGAGGTAGAATCGGGAGTAATCGTCAATATCGTCGTACACAATATCTTCCATCCACGTCGCAGTAATTTCGAGCAGCCAACTCCCTGCGTTTGCGTTATAAACAAATTGTATAGCATGGAAAAATTCGTGGGCGGCGGTTACTTTCATCGGTAAGGTTCTATCGGGATAACCAAATCCTTGATATGCAGGGTCAACGTGAATATAACTGGAGTATCCTCCTCGTCCGAGGTACCCGGGAAAAAATGTTTCCGTGTATGTTACGCCGTACGCACCGGCATTTTTATGTAAATAAATATCAAAGAGATTCATTCCCCCTCCCGATGCTCCATCGGGGGCGGGCGGGTCGTAACCGAGTGTGTCAATTTCATACTCCCATACACGGTCGAATATTTCCGATGTTCGGTCAACATAATCAGGAATTCCATTTTGCGGTAGTGTATCTATGCTCGGTAAATAGACGGCATGCGTTCCGCTGGTATCAAAGTGAATCCGAAAATACCCTTTGGGCGAGTCGAGGTATTTTTGCTTCGTTGGTCGAGCAACTACTTTGTTAATTTCGTTTTGCACAAATGATGACGCTGTTTTATTTTCTTCACGCAGTTTTAGAAATGTTGACGTTCCACATTTTTCAATGCCGGGAATTTCTTCCTGAAACTCTTTATCGAGTTTTGTTCTATCAACAATGTTGAACAGAAGATTGAGAACATACTCGTCGTGCGAAAGTTTTCCGCTTTTGTATGCATCTTCAATTTTCCCGCGCATTGAAGTGCGGGGTTTATTTTCTTCTGAAAAAAGAAAAGTTGATGTGAAAAAAATAACTGTTAAAAATATAAGGGTGTGTTTCATTTTGTTTTCCTAAAAAATTCTGGATTCTGACTACTGGCTTCTTACTTCTATTTTATAACATTTCCGTCTGTATCGCACAAAACGATTTTTCCAATACCAAGTTTTTCTAACGGTGAAAGGATTTTTTCTTTATCGCCGACAACAACGATGCAAAGTTTTTCCGTTTGAAAATATTTTTGTGCGGCAGATTGAATATCATTTTGCGTTACCTTGCTTAAATTATCAACGACCGAATTGAAATAATTATCCGGTAAATTATACAAAACGAGGTTTGCGAGTTGCTCAGAAATTTGTGACGGTGTTTCAAATCCTCGCGGAAGACGTTGAATCACCGCAGTCTTATACATTTGAAATTCCGAATCGGAAACAACTTCATCGCGCATACGATTTAATTCATAGAGAAATTCTATGATGGAACTATCGGTAACTTCGGTTTTTACTCCCGCGCTTGCGACAAATGGTCCTGTAGATTTTCTGTAACCAAAGTTTGCATACGCGCCATACGTGTAACCTTTCGCTTCGCGTAAATTCAAAAATAATCTTCCGCTCGAACTTCCAAGAATGTGTTGCAACACGGTGAGCGTATAATAATCTTCCGTATTTCTCGCCGCGCCAAGTTGACCAATGCGAATTTCTGTTTGCGGTGCATCTTTTTTATCAATAAGATACAGAGTAACGCCATCAGGGTTTTTCGATTCGGGAAGTTTTGCAGAAGGAATATTTTTCTTCTGCCACTTGCCGAGATATTTTTCGGCAATCTTTATCGCTTCCTCTTTTGTAATATCGCCAACGAAAATTAAAGTTCCGTTATTTGACGCATAGTACGAATTATAAAATTGTTGAACATCGTTCAAAGAAAGATTTGCAACACTGATGGAATCTCCGCTTACTTGATTTCCGTACGGATGATTGTTATACAGTATTTTGTTGAAGACATTCGAGGCAACAACGGGAGCGCGGTCTTTTTGTTGTGAAAGCGAAGTGAGAAGTTCTTTCTGTAAGCGGTCAAATTCTTTTTGTGGAAATGTCGGATGGAGCAGAACTTCGGCATAATTTTCAACTGCTACATCGAGATGTTCTTTCAATGTTGTCAGCGAAAGATACGTTCCATCAAAATTGGCAGAAGCCGAAAACTGCGCACCGAGAAAATCAAACGCATCAGCAATCTCAAGTGAATTTTTTGTTGGCGTTCCTTCATCAATCATCGAAGTTGTAAATCGCGCAACACCGGATTTTCCAGCTGGGTCAAGCGATGAGCCGCTTTGTAAAATAAGTTGCACTGTTACAACGGGAAGTTTATGATGTTCGACAATCATTATCTTTAATCCGTTTGCAAGTTCAGCGCGTTGAATGTTTGGAAGAGTAAGTGATGGCAATGTTCCCGGTTTCGGTGGAATAGTTCTATCGAACTGTGTGAATGAGTTGGTTATCATTAGTAAAATTATGAGTGTATGTATAAAAATTATTTTCATCGTATCGTTGAGTCAATGGAAAACAATTACGGATTTGCAAATTCTGCGTTTTCGCTGATGCGATGTAACACCAGCAAACTATCTTGTTGAATAGGAAGTTGTTCAAACACTTCTCCGTTCTCATCTGAAAATTCAACAAGAAAAAAATTATCAGAAAGTTGAGAAACAACCGTTCCCGTCGTTCCTCTAATAATGGTTGTGTTAGGAATATTGTCTAAAAGTGCGACAAAATCATGGAGGTGAATCATTATTTACCCTTTCGAGTTTTGATGTATGAAGTAGTTAAGTATGGTTGTGTTTCTATATTTGGAATAATCCATAATGTTACAAGAATTTCTTCTTGTAACAATCCTTGCACAGTATGTTCAACGCGGTAAAGAGTTCCAAAATTATTCTTTGATTGTTTTGTTACGTTTCCCATCTCGGCAGATTCTAAAACTAATTTTCTCAATTCATCGCTTTCCGAAATTGAAAATCCCAACGCTTTTTCAAAAACTTTCGCTTTATGTTTTCCGTCCGGGTGAAGCGGATTTAAACAATATTCCTCGAGTTTTGCTTCGGGAATTATTGCTTGTTCGCCATTAGGTAATTTCAAAATAAATTCCTTTAAATGAAAAAAAGAAAATTACTTCGCTTGCAACTCCAATTTTCCCTTTGGAACAATGCTCAACACAACACGTTTATTCATATCGAGAAAATTCTTTGCTGCGTTTTGAATATCGTTTGCAGACGCAGTTTCGTAGCGTTGCAAATCTTCGTTGAAGCGTCCGGGATTTCCGAAGAATGTATTGTAGCGATTCATCTGGTCTGTCTTGCTTCCGAACCCGCCAACGTTTTGCAATCCGTAAATAAAATTCGCACGAATACTATTTTTTGAACGCTGCAACTCGCGTTCTTCAATTCCGTTCGATTTTATTTTTTCCAGTTCTTCGTTCACTGCTTGTTCCATTTCGGAAAGCGTGTGTCCTTCTTTTGCCGTTACAATAATTCCGAAATCTCCCGAAAGCGCATTGCCATCTTGAAACGCAGAAACATCTTGCGCAATTTGTTTTTCATACACAAGCGATTTGTACAGACGAGAATTTTTTCCTCCCGTCAGAATATCGGAAAGCAGCGAAAGCGACGCGTCTTCTTTTCCAAACATTGAAGTGGAAAGCCAAAACATATATAATCGCGGAAGTTGAACATTATCTTCGAGCACCATTCGCTTTGTTTCTTTAATCGAAACATTCGTTGGATTTGGTCGCTGAATTTCTTTTCCTTTTGCAATTCCACCGAAATATTTTTCTACGAGTTGTTTTGTTTTCAGAACATCAATATCGCCGCCGATAACGAGACTTGCGTTATTCGGCGCATAATAAATTCTGAAAAAATCTTTTACGTCATCGAGCGAAGCGGCAGTTAAATCTTCTTGCGAACCAATCGGAAGCCAATTGTACGGAACGCCCGCTGGATAGAGCGATTCAAAAATTTTCATCCACGACATTCCATACGGCTGATTTTCGTACGATTGTCTGCGTTCGTTTTTTACAACGTCGCGCTGTAAATCTAATCTATCTTGCGTAATTCCCGGAAGCAGAAATCCCATTCTATCGGACTCGAGCCAGAGAACAGATTCAAGATAATTTGCCGGAACGATTGACCAATAATTTGTTGCATCGAATCCAGTCGAACCATTGTTTTGTCCGCCGGAACCATCAACGATTTGGTCATACATTCCGTCTTTCACGTGCTCGCTTCCTTCAAACATCAGATGCTCGAAGAGGTGCGCGAAACCGGTTCGTCCAAGTTTTTCATTCGCGCCGCCAACGTGATAATAAATATTTACCGACACAATCGGTACCGTGTGGTCTTCGTGCAGAATAACTTGCAAGCCGTTTGCAAGTTCATATTTTTCAAAAGGAATGTTGAGTTGGGAAATGGAGTTGGTCATTGTTCCGAAAAAAAGTAAGAATGTGTAAAGAAAAATTTTCATATAACTTTAAAGAAGATTTATGCGACTTCTAATTGGCGAACATGAAGAATTTCATTTTTCATCAGCGGTTCAATTTGATTTTCGGAAACTACGACAACAGAAATCGTTTCGCCAAGTGCATTAAAGACTTCAAGAGAATAGCCAATTTCATTATTATTTCCTACGTGCTTATCTACGATGGTCGCAATGTCTCCTCGTTGAAGATTGTATCGCAATAAATCTTCTCGAAGTGCAACACGGGTAAAAAGGTTATAATTCATTTTCATTTTTCCTTATCGGGAAAGAGTGTGATAAATTTTGTTTTCTGAGTTTTGTATTCTGTCATCCAAATAGTTACAACGTTGAGTTTTCGTCCATTCAGTCCTTGCAGAGTTCCAAGTATTTCATACACATCTCCGAAAGTAGTTTGTTCAATCAATGTTGCTTCTTGTGTCAATATTTGCGTTCGCAAATCTTCTTCTAATTGTTTCCAAAGTTCTATTTCATATCCCGCTTGTAAAAGAAATTTTGATTTGTCATCTTCGATTCTCAATTCCAAAAGATAATTGGTAAGTTTCTCTTTTGAAATTGTTACATCAATCGGGAGTTTCATTTATATTCGCGCAAAAAATCCAAACGCTTTTGTAATTTCTTTTTCGGGATGAGGAGTTTATCTTTTCCGAAAACTGCATCTTCCATTTTATCGAACACAAGTTCGTACTCATCACTCATAACGATTGCTTCTTCGGGACACGCTTCTTCGCAAAATCCACAGAAGATGCAGCGAAGCATATTGATTTCAAATTTTACGGGATAACGTTCTTTATCGTAGAGCGGTGTTTCGCTCGCTTGCATTTCAATTGCTAATGCGGGACAAACGCGCGCGCACAATCCACACGCAACGCAGCGTTCTGTTCCGTTTTCTTCTTGCACGAGAACCGGTCTTCCGCGAAATGATGCCGGAGGAGTCCATCGTTCTTCGGGATATTGCCGAGTGAATTTTTTCCCAAACATTTTTCCAAACGTGAGAACTAATCCCTTTGCAATTTCGGGAATATATGTTCGCTGCAAAAACGATAGGTTTTCGTTGCGAACTTGTTTTGTTGTTTGTCCGTTGTCTTTCATAAAAGAGTTATTCGTTATTTGTCGCTACGATTTGTTTCGCCAAATTTCCGGATGGCGTTTTTGATGATAACATCCGGTTATTGCAATTATATCCAGGTGAACAATATAAAAAATAGCGTAAGGAAATCTTCGTAACAAAATTTTTCTTGTTTCACCTTCAACTTTTGGAAATGCTTTAGGAAATCGTTCAATCGAAGCAATTGCAGCATCAACAGCACGGAGGAATTCTGTACCGAGACCGTTACTCTGATTTTCATACCACTGAAATGTTTCTGTAATTTCTCGTTGTGCATCAGAGCGTATTAAACTCTCTAACTTCACTTGCTATTGAGAAGATTGGCTTTCAACGTTTTCCAAGGAATTCCTTCGTTGGGATTTTTATAAAATTCTTCCGCTCTTCGCGCAAGTTCTTTTCGCTGAGCATCACTTAATCCAAATTCATCCGGAACTTCTCGAAGACTATCCCAAATATCTTCGACAAGTTGAATGCGTTCGGAAACGCTTAATTGCAAAATATCTGAAAAAGAAATTGGTTGTGTGTTCATAAAAAAGTTTGAGGTTTAGAGTTACAAGGTTCGAGTTTATTCTCTTTGCGAAACGTTCAATCTAAAATCTGAATTCTAAAATCTAAAATTTCTTCCCTCACATCAACAAAAATATTCCCGTAACCACAATATTTGCCAACGCAAGCGGGAGCATAACTTTCCATCCGAGATTCATCAGTTGGTCGTAACGAAAACGCGGAACAGTCCAGCGAACGAGAATGAAGAAAAATAAAAGCGCTCCAACTTTTATCGCAAACGCTCCGACTTGCAATAAACTTACAACGAACGGAGAAAATCCAAATGATTCAACGTACGGAAATTGCCAACCGCCGAGATACAGCGTTGTAATCACTGCGCTTGCGACAACCATATTACAATACTCCGCGAGAAAAAATAAACCGAATTTCAATCCCGAATATTCCGTGTGATAACCGCCGACGAGTTCCGGTTCCGCTTCGGGCAAATCAAATGGCGTGCGATTTGTTTCCGCAAAAGACGAAACAAGAAACGTAATGAAACCAATCGGTTGTAAAACGATATTCCATTTCGGAAGAAAACCGAGAACGTAACCGGTTTGCGCTTCGACAATTTTATCGAGTTGCAGCGAAGAAGAAATCATCACCACGCCGATGATCGAAAGTCCCATCGAAAGTTCGTAGGAAATCATTTGCGCAGATGAACGCATTCCGCCGAGCAGCGAATATTTATTGTTCGATGACCAACCGGCGAGCGTAATTCCGTACACGCCAACCGAAGCGAGCGCAAGAATGTAGAGAATGCCTATGTTCACGTCGGCGATTTGCAATTTGATTGTTCTTCCGAAAAGTTCAATCGTATTTCCGAACGGAACAACAGCAAATGTTGTAAGCGCAATGAACACGGAAATAATCGGCGCGAGGTCGTGAATAAATCTGTTCGCCGCTTTCGGAACAATGTCTTCTTTCGTAACAAGTTTTACTAAATCGGCGAGCGGCTGCAAAAACCCTTGCCATCCAACGCGATTGGGACCGATTCTATCTTGCACAGCCGCGCTGATTCGTCGTTCCGCTAAAACCATATACGCCGCAGTGGTTAATAATACGATTAACATTACGACGATTTTGATGGTGCTGATGATGAAAAGTTCAAACATAATTTTTATTTTTTGTTGCCACTAATTTCACGAATTAGCACAAACCACATTAGTGAAAATTCGTGAAATTCGTGGCTGAAAAGTTAAGCGATAACATTTTCTTTTTCTAATTCAAACGAAGAATTTTCTAAACCTTCTGCAAAAATGTAATCACGAAAGTAACGAAGTTCATCCGCGCAATTATCGTAACCACATTCCCATTGCAACGCTCTGCCATCGTCAACAATTTTTATTTTCCGAAAATCTTCTTCGTTGTTGAGAACAGAAAAATCACCGGAAAGATATTTCAAATCCGACATATCAATTTCTTTTACGCAATCGTCGCTGAATGTTAACCGTAAAATGTAATTGCTTTTATTTTCTACGGAAGTAATTGTAATCCATTCGTCCATAATCATATTTATTTTAAAGGTGTTATTGGAAAAATAAGTTGATTTTTTGATGCCAAATTCCAATCAACCATTAACTCAACAGAATGTAATTGAATCCAATCTTGAACTAATCGAGCTGCTCGCTCAGAAAATTTTCCCCGCAGAATTTCGCCACTTTGAATATCAAAAATTGCTTGCTCATCTTGATACTTTGCGTGTAAATGCGGAGGATTGTGGTCGTTTGCCTTCATCGTAATTATGATTCCGAAAAATCTACTTATTTCTGGCATAAAAACTTACACCCCTTTTTCAACCACCGAATTACTATTCAACTTCATTCCCTTATTTCTCATCTTAAAATAACTCATTCCTTGAAAACTTGAAACCGTATTCGCAATTTCTTTGAACACATCTTCGGCGGAATTGTATTTCCATTTTGCGTTCATTGCGTTGGCAACTCCCGAAATAATTTTCCACGAAGAACGAGCGTCGCGTTTTTCACCTTTCATCCATCTATCAAATTGCGAACCGAATTTATCCAAACGACTCATCGCAAATCCATCGAGCGCGCGGTCTTGTTCCAGCGTTGCAACTGCGGGACGAATGCGCTGCACATTTCCTTGAAAGTTTGTGAACGTTCCGTTTTTTTCCGCGTATGTTGAAGCAGAAAACACAACATCGGCAAGTTTCGTCGTTTCATTGTGATTCGATGAATGAACAACGAGGAAATCTAATTTTGAAAGAAGGTTTGCAACATCAGAATTTTCCGCAATGTTATCTTCAAGCAAATACAAAACTTTAATTGTTCCGTTTAAAATATTTTCTGCATTTCCATTTCCAACGCCCATTTCTTTTGTTCCGAAACTATTCGGCGTTTTATCTGCGCGAATGAGAAGTTCGTCTTCATCGCCATCTTTTATGTGTTGAAAGAAATCAAGATTCTTTGTTCCGAGAACTTGTTTTGCAAATTTTTGTAAAAGAAAATTATCTTCGTTTGTTGCAAACGCGGAACCGAGAACTGCAATTTCATTTTTCTGAAACCGGCGAAGTTCCGATGCAACTTTTGCAAACGCTTCATCCCAACCGACTTCAACAAGTTTTCCTTCTTTGCGAATCATCGGCGCTTTGATACGGGTTTCTGCGTTCACACTTTTAAACGTGTTCAATCTTCCGTTATCGCACATCCAATAATTATTAACATCGTCGTTGAAACGCGGCGTTAATCGCAAAACTTCATTGTTGCGAACGCCGATTGTTGTGTTGCATCCGCGCGAACATCCAACACAAACAGAATCCGTTGACGACATTTCCCACACACGCGCTTTGAAACGAAAATCTTTACTCGTGAGCGCGCCAACGGGACACAAATCAATCGTGTTCATCGAGTAATCATTGTCGAGCGAAGTTCCGGGAAATGTTGTAAGTTCAACATGGTCGCCGCGATTGGAGAACGTGAGCGATGTCTCTTTCACAATTTCATCGCAGAAACGAACGCAGCGCGAACACATAATGCAACGCTCTGTATCGAGCATAACGTTTGTTCCGATATCAACGCGTTTTGGTTTGCGAACTTTTTCAAATTCAAATCTGCTGTAACCGACGCTGTGTTTGTATGCGTATTCTTGCAATTTACATTCGCCGGCTTCGTCGCAAATCGGACAATCGAGCGGATGATTGATGAGCAGAAATTCCATCACGGCTTCGCGCGCGTTAATGACCTTCGGCGATTTCGATTGCACTACCATTCCATCCGCAACTGTTGTTTGGCAAGCGATTTGTAATTTCGGCGCGTACATTATTATTGCATTTCCGCTTGCATCGCGTTCGATTTGTCCTTCGCGCGTTTTCTTCGGCATTCCGGAATCCACAAGACAAATGCGACAATTTCCCGCAATGGATAATGCCGGATGCCAGCAAAAATTCGGAATCGCAATTCCGTTATCTCTTGCCGCTTGAATAATAGTTTTCGACGAATCAGTTTCGAGTTGCTGACCGTCTAATGTAATGGTTACATTCATAAAATCAAGAATTATTTTCTTTTACTTGCATTCAAAATTGTAATGCCAACAACTTCACCTTGTTCGTAGCGGATAATGACGTCTTCATCGGTAAGTTCGCTATCGTCGGCGTGGCTTGGCTTTTTGAAATTCAAATATAACACATCCGCTTCTTTGTCGTAACTTGACCACACGCGCGGAAACGGCATTCCAACAAGTTGCGGAACAGCATTGAGTATTTCTCTTACTTCTGTTGAGACCATAAAATTTTTCTTTTCTCTAATTGTTTTTTCTGTCGTGTAAAAAATGCGGTGATAATAAAACCATCATCTCGTTGAATTTCTTTGTAGAAAACTAAAAGAAATTTTCCTTTTTCAATTTCTTTGACTGCAATTTTCTCATCGTGTTTACCTTCAAAAATAATTACCGGGTTTTCTATCGTTTCAAGAACGTCAAAAAAATATCCAGCCATTTCCGAATGTTCTTCTGTAATATGAATCCATCGTTCTTCCGTTAATCGAATGGGAATATTATTTTTAGAACGAACAATTTCAGTCACAAATTGAAATTATTTACTATCTAAATACAATGTATCGGGACATAAATCTTGTCCGTTCTTCCATTGAATACTTCCAAGAAACGGACGAACAGTTTTGAAAAGAGATTCATCTTTCAATTCCCGAAAAATTCCTTTATCCAAATATGGTTTTACATCGAAAAGTTTTTGCTCTCCGTTTTCAAAAGATAATAGCAAGGTATAATCTTCGTTTGGTTTTACGTTTATTATTCTTGGATTCATAACGATTATTTTAATGGTTCAATTTTGAAAACGTTTTCTCCTGAAATTGCCAACTCCCAATCCGCCATGAGTTCTTCTTTGTGAATTTCAATCCATGCTTCGACAAGTTTTCGCTTATTCGATGGTAGTTTTCCTTCAAGTATAGTTCCATCATTGATAGAAAAAACTGCTTCATCATTCTGATGCTTTGCGTGAATATGCGGAATGTGATGCTGGCGATTGTCATAAAAGTACATAGAAACAATCAAACCGTAGAACATTGAGATTACTGCCATCGTTACTTCCCCGGCTTCAACACCACCGTCGAAAAATTTTTCACATCAATTACTTTTTGCGCAGTTTCCAAAACACTTTCTACGGTAACTTCATCAATGCGTTTGGTGATTGTGGAAAGAGAAGTTTGTTCGCCAAAATAGAGTTCATCACTTCCGAGGCGCATCATTCTGTTGCTCATACTTTCCAAACTCAACATCATCGTTCCTTTGAGTTGCGATTTTGTTCGCGCGAGTTCTTGTTTGGAAATCGGTTTAGCAGAAAGTTTGTGCAATTCTTTCCACACAAGTTCTTCTGCATTTTCGATATTCTTCTCATCCGTTCCGAGATACACGCCGAACGTGCTTGTATCGCGCATAAAATTGAGAAACGAATACACCGTGTACGCAAACCCATATTTCTCGCGAATGTTTTGAAACAAGCGTGAACTCATCCCTTCGCCGAGTAACGTATGCAAAACCAAAAATGAATAGCGAAGTTTATGATGAACATTGAACGATGTTGTTCCCAAACATAAATGCGCTTGCTGAATCGGTTTTTCTAAAATTATTTTTTTTCCGTTTGTGTGTTTTGGTGGAATAATTCTTTTCTGCAAATGATTCAATTCAAATTCCAATTGAAAATATTTTCTCACCAAAGCAACAATCGTTTCGTGTTGCAAATTTCCCGCTGCGGCAATTACCATTTTCGACGGGATATAATTTTCTTTCGCAAACGAAATCAATTTCTCACGCGAAAAACTTTTTACACTCGCCATTGTTCCAATCACGGGAACGCCGAGTTGGTGATTCGGAAATAATTCTTTCTCCAACATTTCTTGAGTGAAATCTTCCGCATCGTCTTCCGCGTCTTTCAATTCTTCCAGCACGACGAATTTTTCTTTCTTCAATTCCTTTTCGGGAAACGTCGGATGTTGCACCAAATCGGAAATCACGGAAATCGCTTGCTCGATGTGTTCATCCAACATTCTCGCGAGAAAACACGTCTGCTCTTTCGTCGTGAAGGCATTTAAATATCCGCCAACCGATTCCAAACTTTGCGAAATTTCTTTGATGGAAAAATTCTTTGTTCCCTTAAAAACCATGTGCTCAAGGAAATGCGCAATGCCGCTGTTCGATTTGTTTTCATCGCGCGAGCCTGCATCGAACCACACCCCAATCGAAGCAGAATGAACCCAGGGAATATGTTCCGTAACAACACGAATGCCATTTTCCAAAATCGTTTTTTGGTAATGTGAATTAAGTTGCTGCGTTGTTGAAGAAGGAGAGAGTTTATATGTAAGTTTATTCAAAGAAATATTTTTCAAAATTATTTTACAGTAGTTTCAAAATTTTGTCGTATTCAGTGTGCGAGCCAATCCAAAACCAAATGATTGTTTCATCTTCCCGTACTCCCAACGCTCTCCATCCAATTCCTACGCGTGTGGAATAAATAGATTTTTTCTGATTCACTTTTTTGAAATCAAGACTTGGGTGATTCGGATTATTTTTCCAAAGTTTATATGATTGACGCGCTTTGTCTTTGATTCTATCGGGCAAGCGTTCAAAGCAATCAATAAAATCAACAGAAAGATGAGAAATCACAACTCGTCAAAACCCAATTGTTTTGTTTTTCCCGACTTAAATTCTGTCAACGCTTTTTCCGCTAATTGTTCAAGTTTGTCTTGTGATTTTGCGAGTGTTGAATCCCATTTGAGTTCGGCTTCGATGTCTTCCAATAATTCTTCTGCAATTTTTTCTTGCAGCGGTTTTGGAAGTTGCGATGCCCGTTCAAACGCTTTAGTCAGAAGTTGTTCCATAAAAAATATTGATTGGTCGTATCTGAATTTTAACGCGGAAAATATACCACTTTGGAAAGAGGGAAACAATTTACGCCCGGAATCACAAACCATTTTCTGAATTTGAATTGCGAAAGGAACTCCCTATATTTTGCCAGAACAAAAACTAACTTTGTTTCGCTTTATAGGAGACCACTATGAAAAACTTTATTGTATTTTTCTTTCTTCTCTTGGGTGTTCGCCTTTCGGAGGTAGCTGCGCAAGTAACACAAGCATGGGCTGATAGTGAACAAGCTTTTTCTCCCGTTGCAATTCTCGTTGACGGTTCTGGGAATGTGATTGTTGGCGGAGTTATGAACGAATCCCTCCCCTCTAACCACGATTGGGTAATTCTCAAATACAATGCAGATGGAATGCTTTTGTGGAGAAACAATTTTTACAATGATGGAAATGATTCGCTCGCTGATATGAAAATTGACGATGAAGGAAATCTCTATGCGTGTGGTAGAATGTATTTCTCCGGTTTATCAAGACACGCAAACATTTATACAGCGAAAATTAATGGAGCGAGTGGCAGCATTCTTTGGGATCGAAATTACAGTTATAGGCAAACCGGATTTGATGAAGCGCTTGCTCTTGTACTTGACAAAAATCGAAATGTGTTTGTAACCGGTTCTGTTGAAATTATTTCTGGAATTTCCGACCTCGTAGTAATCAAGTACGATTCTGCAACGAGCGGTACGAATTTGACAACTGCGCAATGGATAAAAACTGTAGATGGCGGTACAGGAAGTGACGTAGGAACTTGTATTGGAGTTGCTTCCGCGGGGAGAATTTATGTTGGAGGTTACAGTGCAGGACCGGGCTCCAGTTTTGATTTTTTTACTGTCCTACTATCGCATAGCGGAAATTCAGCAGATACGGTTTGGACACGTCGTTATACCGTCCCACTGTATATTCAGATTGACCAGGTTGTGGACTTAGTTGTAGATGATAGCTATAATGTTATTGTTACAGGTGTTTCGAGAAATTCCGATGCCGATTTTCGTACGATAAAATATTCACTCAACGGCGAGGTGTTATGGAATAAACGGTACAATTTTTTAGTTGGTTTGAATGAAATTCCTACAGATATAGCAATAGACAATGAGGATAATGTGTATATAACAGGAACGAATTACCATGGTATTGAACGCGAAAATATTTTTACAATAAAGTATCGTGGCAGCACCGGAGACACAATTTGGACAAAACAAATAAACGGACCTTTGGCTGGTACAAGTTCGATTGATAGAGGAATTGCTGTTTCAATCGGAAGCGATTCTGCAGTGTACGTCGGTGGATATATTTCTACTGATACTGCAACAGGTTTGAAAAATTTCTATGCTGCAAAATTGAATCATCTCGACGGTACGAAAATATGGGATATACAACTCGATGGAAATAGCAACAATGATTTCCTTACCGCAATAACTCTCGATGCGGCAAACTCTGTGTATATAACAGGAACGAACGGCACAAACGGACTTACGGCAAAATATTTTACGACGACGAGCGCAATTACCGGACAAGTGCTTGAAGATTTTGATGGCGATACTGCAACGTCGCACGACAGAGAAGGAAAGGGGGATTGGAGATTATTTCGCTTTGTAGGAGATGCCCTCGTAGAATCTACACTTACTAACGATTTGGGATTTTACAGTTTTCGCAATCTTGGCGTGGCTGCTCAAACATTTACAATCGTTTGTGATTCCGGAAAACCATATTGGTATTCTGCTGTTGCTGGTTTCGGCGGAAGTTCACAGCAAGTGCTTGGCACAAGAACAATACAAATAACGATAGACCCTGAACAAGGAAAAGGAATTTCTTATGCAAATAATTTTTATTCCCTTGTTCAGCCGAGTTTTTGTACCGTTCCTCAGGAAACTCTCGTACTGGCAGTACTAAAACGTAATCCCGACTCGACAGGACGATGGTCTTGGGCAAATGTTCGAGATTCAGTTTTGCGGCAAAAAGATTTATCTACAACAAACGACCTTATCCTCGGTGTAAAATCCGATATAGTGCCGCCATCACCATTTCCACCTTTTTATGGTTTTGCTCGAATTTCATGGTATAACCGATTGCTCCGCTTCCTTCCTACTCAAAATTCAATTATCAATGGAACTTACTTGGACAGTTCCGCCGCAGCCAAACCTTTTCTTAATTACGATTCTACGTGGTGGGCAGATAGCACAACCGGCGAGAGAATTAACCCGTACTATTCACGCCATAAAAATCATTTGGCAGGAGAACAAATTGCCCTGAAGATGAACATTTTTGCAAGCGAATTAAATATTACGCCCCGGCGCTTCGGTTACCTACAATACTTTGATAACGCTAATCCCTCTGACCCATTCAACGGTTATACGATTTATCAAATTTCCGCAAAGATAGATTCCGCGCTTTCTTTTTTTGACTTTGGTTTTGATTATAATGCGCTTGATTCTGTTGCTCGGAAAATCAATAATGCATTTCTTGGTTCTCCGTATATAATAACCAAAAGCCCGATTCGCATTTGGGGTTGTAAGGGATTAAGCGATGTTCCTTTTTTACATTTTTCGTCTCCTACAACCGCCATAAAAGATGTTCCATTACAGAACACAAACTTTCTTCTTTCTCAAAACTACCCCAATCCATTTAATCCAAAAACAACGGTCTCGTTTTTTCTTCCCCACAATTCAACTGTTACACTCAAAATTTACAACATCTTGGGACAAGAAGTAAAAACTCTTTTGAACAATGAAAAATTAGAATTGGGAAATCACGTGGTTGATTGGAATGCCTCGAATGTTTCAAGCGGAGTGTATTTTTATCGTTTACTTGTTTTGCGTGACGGGAAACAAATTTTTATCCAATCAAAAAAACTTATGGTTGTAAAGTAACGGTCAGTATATTTTCATTCCTAATTTCGTTAATGACCTTGCCAACACGCTTGCAACATTGAGCAAATCACTCAATGTTGTTTTTGTACGCGTTACAAAGTAGGTGGCTCAGAGTATTTCCTCCCCCACCCCGTGAACATCGAAAGGAAGTTGCTCCATCCCGATATTACAACCATAAACAAATGCCCGATTGTAAAGAGCACCAGCGCACCCATAAAAAGAAAATGCCACACGCGCGCTGCATCATAATTTCCAAACAATGCAGTAACAAATGATAACTGCACGGGCAAATAAATAGCAATCCCAGAAAGTATTCCGCCAAAACCAAGAAGGAGAACTACGGTATAAGCAGATTTTTGTAAGGCATTGTATTTCCGTTGCGGCGGATGTTCTTTTTGCAACCCCGCATAGTATCTCATCATTGGGATAATTCCGGCAGCATCTTTTTTTCGAAAGAGCGTTGTCTCCCGTCCATGTTTCGTGAACAGGTTATACAGAAGGTAAATAATTCCATTAACAGTAAACAAATACATTCCGAAAAAATGCCACTGACGCGCTCCCGCAAGCCATCCGCCGAGGGTAAACACCGATGGAATCCTGAAATCGAAAATCGGCGAAGCGTTGTAAATCCGTAACCCGCTCGTTATCATTATCAGCAACGCAATTGCATTGAGCCAATGTGTTATGCGAATGATGGGCGGATGGTGAAATTCTTTTTCTGTGTTATTCATCGTGTTTCGGGTTTGCAATTCGGACACGGTTTTCCTCCACGCTGTTTTGCTTCTTCAACAGTAATCAACCGAACATTCGCCATCATTAATTTCGGACAATCTTGTTTGTGAAATATTTTTGTCTTATCGTTCATTGCAACCACGTTGATTTTCTTTTCGCAGGAGAGTAAAGAAAATGCTAACAAAAAAATGACAATTGATTTCATTGAACTCTTGGTGTTGAGAGTGTATCAAATGTAGAATATTCAATGTTCAATATCCAATGTTCAAGTTTCCAGCGCATACATCCTCACTTCATCATTCTACATTGAAATTCTCTTTTATATTCCTGCAAACCAATCGTACCCCTGGTCTTCCCAGTACCCGCCGGGTTTTTCATTCGTTACAATGATTTTATTTAACCACTTCGCAGATTTATAGCCGAGTTTTGTCGGCATCACGATTCTCACCGGCGCTCCATGTTGAAGAGAAAGCGGCTTATTGTACGCTTCATAACAAAGTAATGTTTGTGCGTGAAGAAAACTTGGCATATAGAAACAAGTGAAATAATCATCGCCACACTCAACGGCAACATATTTTGCTTTTTCATCAACACCAACCGATTTCATAAAATCTCTTACTCTTGTTCCTCCCCATTTCGGAATCATACTCCAACCCTCGACACAACAATGTCTTGTGTTCATCACTTTTTTAGGAAACGATTGCACTTGCTCAAGCGAATATTCGCCGGGATTTTTCACAAGCCCCTCAACGGTCAGACTCCAGTTTTCCATATCAATATCCGGTTCATCCGTATCGTAGCCATTCACGCGAAAACCCTCAATCGGCGTTACCTCTTCATCGGAATATTCCGTCGCAAGTTTATTCGGGTCGAATATTTTTTCTTGCGTCCAATCGGTAAATTTTTGAAAGGACGTAAGGAAAGAATCTACGTTTCCTTTTGCAGAATAATCGCAGCCCGCGAATAAAACAAGCGGTGAAAGCTGGAGAAGTTTTCTCCGCTTTACAGAAATAGTTTTCGTTGGTTCGTTCATAATAGAATGGAGCGGAAAAAAGAAAGCGATTCCCTCAACCGGGAATCGCTTTCTGAAAAATATATTATTTCTTCATTTCGTCTTTCTTCATCATTTCCTCTTTTTTCATCATATCGTCTCGGCGCATTCTTTTTCCTCTCTTCATTCCATCGCCTTTCATCATATCGCCGCCCATTTTTTCTTTTACCATCTCGTCTGTCATTTCAACATCGTGATGTTTTTTGCCGTGCATTTTCGTTGCGGACATCACTTCCTCTTCATCGGGACTTTGCACCATAAACCCGCATTTTTCATCGCTGCACATATATGATTTCATTTTTCCCATTTCATCATGTTTCATATCGCTTCGTTTCATCATCTTCTTTTCCATCATTTCCGATTTTTTCATCATTTCGTCTTTCTTTTCCATTTTATCCTGAGCATTTGTCAAGACGAAAGCAAATGCCGTTATAAGTATAAGTATGCTGATTGTTCGTTTCATAGTTTTAGAGATTATTTGATTTGTTTTTCAATAGGGTGAATTAAAAATTTTATGGTAAAATATATTGCAATCATTCACATCAGGTATCGCCGATTCTTAAAATAATTATCACGAAAGTATCTTCTCCTCCCGCGCATCCACCCACACCTCACCATCCTCAAAAAATTCTTTCTTCCAAATCGGTACAATCTTTTTTAACGTGTCAATTGCATAACGACACGCTTCAAACGCTTCTTTGCGATGAGGGGAAGAAACGGCAATCACAATACTCGCTTCGCCGATTTCCACTTTCCCAATCCGATGAACAAGGGAAATTTTTTTGATGTTCCATCGCGTTTTTGCTTCACCGGCAATTTCATTCATTTTTTTCAATGCCATCGGAATGTACGCTTCATACTCCAAACGCAACACGCTTTTTCCTTTTGAATTATCGCGCGTTGTTCCGATGAACATATCAATTCCTCCGGCAGAATTATCTTCCACGCTTTGCAGAATTTTTGTTATGTCAATTTTTTCAGAAACTATTTCTATCATCTCAAATCTAAAATATAAAATGAACTCATCCTCCACTTACCGGCGGAATAATTGCAACTTCGTCATTTTCATTCAACGCGTAATCGAGCGAAACGTATTCCTGATTCACTGCAACACGAACGTACTGTTTCCATTCCTGCAGTCCGGGAAATTGTTCAACGAGTAAATCCAAAAGCGATGATGCGGTGGAAGAGGAAGGAAGCGAAAATTGCATTTCTTCTTTCCCTGCGACCTCTTTTGCTGCCGCAAAAAATTTGATATTGATATTCATTGCAGATATTCTTTCAGTGAATCGGATTTATGCGAGAGTACCTCTTTTCCCCCACGCCGCACACGAATCATTTCCGCCACAATGCTCACCGCGATTTCTTCCGCCGTCGTTGCGCCAATCTCGATTCCCATCGGCGAGTGAATGTGTTTCAATTGTTCGTTCGAAATTCCTCTCGCCCGCAAATGTTCGTACGTCGCCAGCACTTTCCGTTTGCTGCCAATCATTCCAATGTATTTTGCGTTCGTTTTTATTACCTGTTCCAAAACCACTTCGTCAAACTGATGTCCGCGCGTTACGATAACGATGTACGTTGATTGCGTTACGATAATTGTTTGAAATATATCCTTGAAATCACGAGCGAACGTTTCCTTTGCTTCAGGAAATCGTTGGTTGTTTGCAAATTTTTCCCTGTCGTCAATTACCGTAATTTGAAATCCGCACATCGCGGCAATTTTAGAAATGTATTTTGAAACGTGTCCGCCGCCGAAAATTATCAGCGAGGGTGTTCCCTGAATCGGTTCGAGAATCAACGTCCCGTTTTGGGTTTTTATTTTTCGCGTCTCATTTCTTGAAAAGGTTTTTTCTATTTCTGCTTTTAGAACGGAGGGTTGGAGGGTTGGAGGGTTGGAGTAGTCAAACTCTTTACTCCATTGCTCCTCCGAAAGGAGTCCTTCGGACAGTTCTCCATTACTCCAGGTTTCTTTGCGTAAAATCTTTTTAAGAACAACTTTTCCTTCTGAAGAAACCAACGTTGCAAGCACGGTATCATTTCCCTCGTTTTGTGATGAGAGAATTTCTTTGAAAAGGGAAATCTGCCCGCGCGTAACCGGTTCAATCATTACCTCCAGACTTCCGCCGCAAATTAAACCGTGTTCGATGTCGTCTTCGTTCAAATGAAACGAGAGAATTTCCGTTTTCCCCGTTTCTAAAAGCCGCCGCGAATGGAGAAGAACGTCGCCCTCCATACATCCGCCGCCAATCGTTCCCATAGAAATAATTCCATTTTCTTTCACTAACATTTTTGAAAAAGCGGATGCCGGCGTTGAACCTGAAGTGGAAATAATCGTTGCGAGCATTACGCGTTCCTCGGTTTCCAGCGCGGAGAGAATTTCGGAATAAATGTTCATAGCGTTGATTCACCGTCTATGACTCGTAGAGCGAATGAAAAGGATAATAAGGGCGTCTCTCCCGAAGGGATTCCTTTGGAATAAAAACTATATTTTTTAAACACAGAGAGCACAAAGTATTTTCACAAAGAACACCAAGGGAATACATTCAATACTTTGCGACCTTTGTGCCTGCTTTGTGTCCTTTGCGTTTAAATTCATTTTTGTCTATGACTCGTAGAGAGTTTTTAGAGATGCTCATAAGATATCTCTTCTAAAATTCATAATCCAACACATCCTCTAATCTGCGGTGAAGAAGACTCTTTACCTTCCTTTATGCGTTGAATATCCGTATGGACTCAACGAGAGCGTGATGTGTGTTTGCTCCGTTTGGTTTTTTATTTCGATGATGATGGGAACGACGGGATAAAATGTTTCGAGTCCCATTGCTTGATAGTACGATTTCGTGTCGAAGATGAGCGAATAAAATCCCGCTTTCAACGGAAAATTTTCCGGGAGCAACTGCTCGATTTTTCCATCGGTATTGGTGGAAGAACGCGCAAGTTCTTTCCATTCGCTATTGTCGGCTTGTGTTTCTAAAACAACGTTGACATTTTTCGCCGGTTTTCCGAGAATGGTATCTATTACTTGTGTGTTGATGGGTGATTGCATAAAGTTTTTTCTAAAAATTACAGGACGAAAATAAGAAAATTCTCCCGTATCTGTTCTTTATTTCATCAGCAAAAGTTTCTTCGTGGCAACGTAATCTTGTCCTGAGCCTGACGAAAGATTTCCCGCAACAAGTTATAGAAATACATTCCGCTTGATAACTTACTCGCATCAAACTCCGTAGGAGTCATATATTCTACTTATTCGATTTTATTTTTATTTGCACCGGCAATAGATTTCCTCCCTCGATGGGTGCATTAAAGAAATAAATAGACGGGATTGCCGGAATACCCGAAAGCACATACGGATTATCGCCTCCATACATACCGCAATCAACTCCGCCAACACCCGCGCCGATTGCGGGAGAACCGGGTTTGAGTTTCCATTTTCCATCGGGACTTCCCGTATCAACAAATACTGTGTTTATGGCGCTGCTACTAATAGATAAATTATTTGATACTGTACTATTCTCACCATATACATCTCCATCAATTAAAATGTTATTATGAACAAAAGCAGAGTGTATAAAAATTCCATTAAAGACAATATTGTTTTGGACTCCAACGTCCCGACCATTGTAACCAGAGATTGATACCCTTATATAGTTATTGAAGAAAAAAATATTTCTCGACAGATTTCTTATCTCGATTCCTGAAGACCAATACTCTATATAGTTTTGTAATACAAAAACATTTGTAACTAATGTATCCTTTCCGATGATAAATTGTCCGTAAATGTAGTTTCTTTTTAACGTAATGTTATTAGCATTTATAAAAATTTGGTTGCCTGAACCTATATGCATACCTATTACTTCAGAACCTTCTGAGCCAGATTTAAAGTTCATGGCACTTGCTTGAGCGTTTAGTTTTCTTGCTTGTGTATTTGGATTTTGCGTAAGAAAATATCCGGTACCAATTATTGTAAGTTTTTTAGTTAGGGTAAGACTATTATACACGGTCTCGCTTCCAAAAACATAAAGTGTATCTCCGCTATTTGCTCCATCATGCGCTAATTGCAGTGTGGCAAAATTAGCATGGTCTCCGCTGTTGTTGCTTACTGTCCATACTCTTGCACCTGCAGTTTGTTGCAGCGTAAAATAAAATAGTGCAATTATTATAAGTTGAAAAATATGTTTAGTCATAGTTATTCTCCGAGTTGGTTAATAAAATAAGTTGTTAAAAAATTGTTTGCAAGTGCTACTCACTTTAAAAGTGAGTAGCACTTTTGGTTGTGTAAAAATCTATTGTGTAAATATGTAGTTATAATCTTTATAAAACTTCTAAAAAAACAACCGTGTCATTTCGAGGAACGAAGTGACGAGAAATCTTTTGTGATTTCAGCAATTACTTAGAAAAGATTCCTCATCCCGAATGAATTCGGGAATTCGGAATGACACATTTAGGTCATTATCAAAATAAGTTTTTCCCATTGCCACTATCTTTAGAGACTGTGTGAAAATTCCAGGAAACTGTCTTTCCCGCGAAAGCGGGAATCTAAAAATCTTTGAAAATGAAATGGATTCCCACTTTCGTGGGAATGACATATCAAGGTTGATTGAATTATCACACATTCTCTTTAGATAGTGGAGGAAAATTGATAATAATACTATTGGCTTTAGCCAAATATACAATGGAAGAACAATCGTTATTGCATTATTTTTCATCGGTAAATTTCTTTTCGATGTCCAACTTCAAAAAATACCGCTTCTCCTTTGCTAAAATAAAAGAGAACCCGATATCGGCGCGTTATCCGAAAAGAATACACGCCATCTTCATTTTTGAGTTTCTTGAGGTGAAGACGAGTATCAAGCCAGTTATGTTCAAAAATTTCCTCTTGCCGTTTGAGAAGTCGTTTAGCATCGCTCGGTAATTTCTCGACACTTGCAATAAAATCATCCGTTTTATTGATGACCATATTACGAGCGCGGAAATGTCTTTTGCGCTTTTAACAACGACTTTTGTATTGCAGTCGCATTTTGATATTCATTGAGCGTTTCTTCCGGAATAGCAAGGATACGCAAGAATAATGTTTTTAACGCTGTTACATCGCGTTGGAGTGTTTTTACTTCTTCGTTAAGTTGTTGTACGAGAATTTGAGTTGTCATAGAGTTTATGTTGTTTTTGTCGGGGAAAAAATACTAATCTTTACTTTGAGAGCAAAACATTATTTCATCAGCACAAGTTTCTTCACTGAAATAAAATTCCCTGCCGTAAGTTTGTAGAAATATATTCCACTATTGAATGAAGAAGCATCGAACCTTACAGATTTATATCCGGCTGTTTCAATTCCATTCACTAACGTTGCAACTTCTCTTCCCAATACATCGTAAATTTTCAGTGTTGTAAAAACTTCTTCCGGTAAATCAAATTGTATTTCCGTTATGGGATTGAAAGGATTGGGAAAATTTTGATGAAGCGCGAAAACTTTTGGCAAACCAATTTCATCTTTTGTGGATAGAATAACCACACTAAATTTTCGTGCTTCGCTATACTCACCAAATCCGCTTTCATTTCTTGCTTTTACTTTCCACCAATACGTTTGGCTATTACTTAATCCGTTAATGATGTGCGATGTATCGGAAGTGGAATCAATTACTGCATTTGTGAATAATGAATCGAACGCACGCTCTATGTTATATTGAGAAACAAACGGCGATGCTTTTCTCCACACAAACTTTACACTATCTCTGCTGACTACTGAGTCGTGTGCGGGGGTTACTAACAAAACTTTCGATGGAAGATTCATTGCAAACGTAGCGCGAATCGAATGATTACCCGTAACGTTTGTGAACGTGTATGTTGTATCATTTCCACTAAACTGATTATCAACAATAACACTATCAATATGATAATTGACGCTTGGAGAAATAATAAATGTTGTGTCTTCACCGTAATTGACTACAACATTTCCCGATGGAGAAATACTTCCGTTTGTTCCTGATGTTGCAGTAATGATGTACGTATTGATTGCAAACTGTGCAGAGATGGTATGATTCGCCGTTACATTGACAAACGGATAACTATTTACCGCGCCAATGAAAACTCCATCAACAAATACGCTATCACTATGATAACCGGTGTTTGAAGAAATAGTAAATATTTTAGTCGCTCCATAATTGACAAAAACATTTCCCGACGGAGAAATATTTCCGTTTGTTCCTGTTGTTGCGGTAATAGTAAGTTGTACTCCCGTTCCACTCACACTCACCGTATGCGGAGAGCCGCTTGCATTATCAGTAAAAGAAATCGTTCCGCTTTGTTCTCCTCCTAATGTTGGCACAAACGTAATGTAAAACTTCTTACTCCCCGATGCGGAAATTGATGCGCTTGTTGGCGTAACAGCAAACTTCGTATTGTTGGATGTTACAGAAGAAATGCTCAGTGTGGCATTTCCTGTATTCGTAACCGTTACACTATCTTTTTTTGTTTGTCCTACGTAAACGTTTCCATATATAACATTCGGTGATGATACAGAAAACACAGAAGCAACAGGAACAATTGTGAACGTCTCTTCCTGAGAAAACGACGAACCTGCAAACGCATTATCAATTGCTTGCACACTCCAGTAGTACGTACCATTTGCAAGATTCTTGACCGTCCAACTTGTATCGTGATTGGTATTTCCTAACTGAACAACTCTGCGATAACCGTCGCTCACATTTGCCATCGGGGATTGAGTATTAATTCCGTTTGGTGATGTGCCGATACGCAGATTGTAGGTAAGTCCATTCTTAGGAGTTTGTGCATCGGTTGTTTTATTCCAGTGTAAAGTTGCGTTGGAGCCAGAGATAGAAACATTTAATCCTGATGGAGTAATGGGCGGGGTGTTAAATGTCGTCCCAGTATTTTTATAAATTTTGGAAACGACAACTGAATCGGCGTATCCTGTCAGAAGTATATCCAAATCGCCGTCATTATCATAATCACCCCACGCTACAAAACCAGAATTAACACCCGGTAAACTCCCAGCAAAAACTTCAGTAAATCCGCTTCCCGTATTTTGATAAATTTTGGAAAGGTAACCCAAAACACCATTGTATCCCGCCAAGAGAATATCCAAATCCCCGTCATTATCATAATCGCCCCAGTCTGCAGTTTCAGCTCCCAATAAACTCCCAGCAAAAACTTCAGTAAATCCGCTTCCCGTATTTTGATAAATTTTGGAAATGTAAAATTCACTACTAACGTATCCCGTCAGGAGAATATCCAAATCACCGTCATTATCATAATCGCCCCAAACAACGGAACCCCAAACTACCCCCGTTAAACTCCCTGCAAAGACTTCGGTAAAGCCACTTCCGGTATTGCGATAAATTTTGGAAATGTTAACTTCACTACTAACGTATCCCGTCAGGAGAATATCCAAATCACCGTCATTATCATAATCGCCCCAAGCAACGGAACCCCAAACTACCTCCGTTAAACTCCCTGCAAAAACTTCAATAAAGCCACTTCCAGTATTTTGATAAATTTTGGAAATGTAACCCCCCGCCAGGAGAATATCCAAATCGCCGTCATTATCATAATCGCCCCAAGCAACGGAAGCAAGATTGGCTCCCGCTAAAATCCCCGTAAAGACTTCGGTAAAGCCACTTCCAGTATTTTTATAAATTTTGGGAATGAAACCACTATTTCCCATCAGAAAAATATCCAAATCCCCGTCATTATCATAATCACCCCAGGCGGTGATAAGTGCTGGCGATAAAGTCCCAGCAAAGACTTCGGTAAAGCCACTTCCGGTGTTTTGATAAATTATGGAAATTACATTACCATTATTATCAGACTGTCCCGTCAGGAGAATATCCAAATCTCCGTCATTGTCATAATCACCCCAGGCGGCGGAACACCCAGCCCATACTCCCGTTAAACTCCCTGCAAAGACTTCGGTAAAGCCCTGCGCGTTTGCTATTGTTACAAATGAGAAAACACTTGACCAATCGCTATTTACTAATCCTTGTTTTGCTCGCGCTCTCCAAAAATATGTTGTGCTGTTTGCTAATATACTATTGGGAATCGTATAAGTTGACGCGGTTACATCTTGATTGACAAGTGTGCTTGTAAAATTACTATTAACGGAAACCTGAACGGTATAACCATCTGCGTTGGTAACACTGCTCCAATCTAACGGCGGAGTGAGCGAAACATTCGTTGCATTGTTAACCGGTGAAATAAGCGTTGGCGGTGAAAGCGTTGTAGAGTTAATTGTTACAAACGAGAACACTGCTGACCAATCACTATTAACTAATCCTTGCTTTGCTCGCGCTCTCCAAAAATATGTTGTGTTGTTTGCCAAAACACTGCTTGGAATAGTGTAAGTTGATAGAGTTATATCTTGATTTACAAGTGTGTTTGTAAAATTACTATTAACGGAAACCTGAACGGTATAACCATCTGCGTTGGTAACAGTACTCCAATCTAATGTTGGAGTAAGTGAAACATTCGTTGCATTGTTAACCGGTAAAAGAAGTGTTGGCGCTGCAAGTGTTGTTGAGTTAATTGTTACAAACGAGAAAACAGTTGACCAATCACTATTCACTAATCCTTGTTTTGCGCGTGCTCTCCAATAATATGTTGTGCTGTTAGTTAACACACTGCTCGGTATAGTGTAAGTTGACATGGTTACATTTTCATTTACAATTAAATTTGTAAAGTTATTATCATCTGAAACCTGAACGGTATAACCTTCTGCATTGGTAACACTGCTCCAATCTAATGTTGGAGTGAGCGAAACACTTGTTGCATTGTTAACCGGTAAAAGCAGCGTTGGGGGATTAAACGATGGAGCGACAACAGTTGCTTTCACACTGTAAGGAAATTGCCAACTTGTAGCCGTTGCTGTTCCCGAAACTTTGATGTAATACGTTCCGCTATTTAAATTCTCCGCAGAAATAACATACGGAAAGAGCGAAATCACCGTTTGCGGAACCGCTTGATTATTCGAGTTGCGAATTTCACCTTCGTCCAGCGTTCCTCCAATTCCCGTAAGAGTAACATTCAACGTGCCTGAAGTTGTCAGTGTAACTTTGTAAAAATCGCTATCAGTTTCAACCATATTTGGTTGGTATGTTATTAAACCATCATAGGTAGTATCAAATCCAATCTTGTACGCAAATTGATAAGTATCCGGTTCATCAAGCCCACGAATGATGGAAACGTAATCTTGAGATTCACTGGTATGTTTCTTGTTTGAGTAAAGAGTATCAGTAATGTTTAATGGCTCCGGGTTACTATTATTGTACAGCCATTGTTTTTCCAATAATACTGCGCCATCCCCTGGTACTCCATTAGGAATACCTGAAATTAAACAAGCGCTACATTCCCCCATAAGCGAGTTTGAGGTAATCCACGTATATCTTATATTCGTTGGTAGTGGCATTGAAGGGTTGAAACTCGTACCATTCAAAAGATTAATTCCTGTAATATCATCGTTTTCTGTTCCATTACAATTTATATCAACATTTTTAAAGGTGGGATTAAGGAATGTTCCTTCTATACAATTTTCATTTCCTCCAAAAAGATAAATCCCGACGGTTGGAATACTTGGGCATTGCGGATAAGAATCGTAAGAGTATTTTAAATCCCTCAATGCTTCTCCATTTTCGTCTGGCAATAAATCCACTGGCTTGTTACCACCATTTATTGATTCTGTAAGTGTTGGGTCGGTGTAAGAATTGCTGCCTAAGTGTGGTGTTCCAATTGTTACCACTCTTGCGACTTTATGCCCGGAAATTGCATCGCTTGGATTTACCCACCATTTATGCTGTGTATTTGGTGTTCCGTCAATTGTCCGTTGCAAATATTCACGAATGGCTAACCCACCCATCGAATGTCCAACGAGAATAACTTTACTTGTTTGTGTTGTAATTAGAACACTTTGAATCATTAACTTCAACGCTAAACCTTGTTTGTAAATCGCGGATTGGTTAGAACCATCATGGTCGCCATGTCCCGCAACATTCTGAAATTCATCATCATCGAAATTGATAACAAAAATTCTATCGGTTAACGTGGGAGCAGTAAGTGTCGTTTGTCCAAAATACGTCCAACCAATTTGAACAACATCATTTCCCAAAGTTGCTGTTTCGAGGTCTTGGTCGTGGTTTAAACAAACATGAAAAACTTTTTGCGAATTGAGGTTAAAAATGTTTTGAATTTGTCCGGCAGTGTTATCAATACCTCCAAAAGTATTCAAGTCGCCGACTAAACCGTGAACAAAAATAATCGGATATGGTATAGTGCTTTGCCCAAAAATCTTTTGAGAAAACATCAATAACAATAGTAGTACGATATAGTTACGTTTCATAGTGGTTTCCTATTTGAGTTCGTGTAGTATTTTGTTTTCGGCTCTTCAATAAAAAACTTTATAGAGTTTATGTGTTATTATGTTTGTTTCGTAATAGTTTTCAAAACTTGCTGCGGTGTCATCCGTCCTCGCGGAGTTGTATCAAAGTCGGTATCGAAACTTACAATGTGCAAATCATATTTTTCTGCCGCAGTGTATTGGTACGCATCATCAAAATCAAGGTTAAAGCGGGTAACGTTTTCGAAAACTTTTTCTAATTCACTTACGGAAAGACGGATTAAACTGATTCCGTCTTGTTTGAGAATATCTTTTAAAAAATTTTGCACTGCGTTTGTTCTCTTACGGTAAACGAGGGTAAGACAAATTGAATACAAAGAAAACTCCGTAACCGAAAAATTCTTTGTCGGGATTACGCGAAAAAATTCTTCTACTTCATTTGCACGCGCTTGCTCAAGAAAAAGTTCGAGCGGGATGTTGCTATCGAGAAGATACATTTTTCATCCACAAATGTTGCGCTTCGTGCTGTAATTCTACGGATGTGTATTTCTCCCGTAAATCTTTCAACGCGCCTCGCCAATCAAGTTTCAACGTTCCCTTTTGCTCGGCGGGTTGTGCTTTGAGAAAACTATCTACTAATTTTTCAATTTCTTGCTGAATTTCCATTGGCAGAAAATGAATTTTTTCTTCTAATGTTGTTGTTTCCATATTCATATTTATTATTATGTTGGCAAGAAAATACTAATCTTTCTATACATTACAAACACTGTGGCAGCGGCAGGAGTTGGGCGGTAAAATCTGCGAGGGGTTTTATTGCTCTTCTTCGTCGTCGAGTCACAGTGAAATAAAATACTGTGCTAAAAAACTTGGGGAGAAAGTAAGAAATTATTTTTTCAACGTCAATACTTTTTGCAAAAATTTCCCTAACCAAAAGATGGAGTCCACTTCGAGAAAAAGCGAGTTGGTATTTTTTTTCAAAACCGTAATTTGCAAGTTCTGTGCCAATCATTTCCCACCCCAATTGACAGATTTTCTTCTCCTTTTGAACTATTGTCAGAAAAAAGTTTCTTTTCAACCATCGAAGTGCTAAAATTTGGAAAAACCTTGTTTTTTCGCAAATTTCACAGTTATAAATCATTTCCGTACTTGTCCGGATGCCATTTACACATGTCCGGAAACCATCTGCACCCGTCTGAAAACCATTTACACCTGTCTGGAAACCATTTACACCTGTCTGGAAACCATCTGCACATGTCCGAAAACCATCTACACCTGTCCGGAAACCATTTACACCTGTCCGGAAACCGTTTGCACCTGTCCGAAAACCATCTGCACCTGTCCGAAAACCACCTGCACCTGTCTGGAAACCATTTACACCTGTCCGGAAATCATTTGAACATGTGCAGTTTATTTCCAGACATTCCGTATATGGCGGGGTAAATGTTCTTCCAAATCCGAGTGTAATCATATTGGTAAGTAAATTTTCCCGCGCAACAGGTGTATTTTTCATTACGCTTTGAAGGAAACTTTTTTCAGCGTGAAAATGTTTTGCCCTCGTAGGAAGAAAACTTATGGGGTCAATTGAAAAACGGTATCTCTGCGGAATTCTTTCTCACCTAAGTAACTAATTTAATCACAATTCATGGAAAGATAATTTATTATGTCACAAAGAAATTTCTTACCCACAACCGATGCACAGTTGAATTTTTGGTTAAACAACTTTGCAGCAAAAATTGGCGGCTTTGCGACGGAGTTAAATATCACTCCCGAACAGGTTACCCAATTTGAAACCGATAAAACCAATTTAGCAACGCGGTTAGATGATGTGCAGACGAAAAAAACTGCCTACAAATCTGCCGTTGCCGTAAAGGACGACGTGAGGGATGCAATCGTTAAGCGCATTCGTGACGCCGCTGTGGTAATAAAGCGCCATACAAACTATGCTGTGAGTATGGGTGAAGACTTAGGAATCGTTCCGCCGGAAATCCCTGGTATTCCCGGAGGGACGGAAAATGCGATGCCGGAATTTCAGGCGGTGGAGTTACCCGATAGAATCCGCTTGGATTGGGTGAAAGATATTTTCGATGGGGTTATTATCCAATGCAAGCGCGGGAATGAAACAACATTTACCACGCTCGGCACGGATACAATTAGTCCGTTTGAAGATATGCGAGCGAATCTTTCCATCGGAGTGCCGGAGATTCGGTATTACCGGATGCGGTACCTGTTGAAGGATGAAGAAGTCGGTCAATGGTCGGATGAAAAAAAAGTCGTCTGCACCGTTGATGCGAGAGCATAAATGAAGACCACGCGGAAGAAAATGTTTTCTTCGCGGGTGAATGAATGAATAAAAAAAATCCCACGCATCATCACGGTGCGTGGGATTTTGTGTTTTTATGACAGTAAGCCGGTTTACTTCATCAGCAAAAGTTTCTTCGTCTGCGTGTAACGTATTGCTGATTCATTGGGATGCGAAACACTCAACCGGTAAAAGTACACCCCGCTCGTTAGCCCACTCGCATCAAACTCCACTTCGTGTTTCCCTTCATCCATTACTCTGTTGTGAATCAACGTTGTAACTTCTCTTCCAAGTACATCAAAGACTTTCAACGACACCAACCCCAAACCCCGAACCTCAAACCGTATCGTCGTTACCGGATTAAACGGATTCGGGTAATTCTGCAATAAATAAAACTCGTTCACTAAAGAAGAATTTTCATTTACCCCAACAACCACAAAAACGGGGAACGAATAACTTCGCGGACCGCCGTACGCTCCCATATCATTTCGTAATGTCCCTCGTGCAGGAAACAGTGCGCTTCCGGGATTGGCAGTATCTTCGGGGTCGTTGAATGTCGCGCTTGAATCTCCAGCATCAACACACGGTGATGAAACTGCGAGGAGAAAATTTGTATCGGAAAATGCCGGCTCGATGTTGATATTTCCTTCGCCCGTATATCCCCCTTGCACGTTGCAGTACGTTGCATTCACAATTCCGCCGCCGGTTTTCACAATTTGCGCCCCAACCGTATTTCCCCGAATAATGTTATTGCGAAGCGTGAGTGTTGTTCCCCACGAGAGAACGCCGCCGGTTCCAACTGTTGCAGAATTATTGACAATGGTATTGTTCTCAATAATTTTACTTTTTCCTGCGAGATTGTTCAATGCCCAGATTCCAGCGCCGCCGCTAAAGGTGTTCGAGCCGGA